>NZ_JACDCU010000062.1 GCF_013817365.1 Methylibium sp.
ACACCGGCGTCTGGCGCGCGGCGACGAAAGCCGCCTCGTCGAAGCTCGGCGCGGCGCCCTGCAGCAGCTCTACGGTCTGTTCAGCCTGCTCGTAGTCGTGGCCGAAGCGCTTCAGCAAGGTCACACGCTCGGTCAGCGCAACGGTTTCGTCATCAGCGCCGCGCTTGTCGGCGCCCGCCCTGAACAGCCGCATGTGCCGGCGGCGCAGATCGACGATGCCGCCGAAGGCCTTGCCCTGCCCGACCGGCCAGGTCATCGGCACGCAGGGCATGCCGAGCTCCTGCTCGATCTCGTCGAGCAGCTCCAGCGGCTCCTTGCCCTCGCGGTCCATCTTGTTGACGAAGGTCATGATGGGCGTGCCCCGCTGGCGGCACACCTCGATCAGCCGCCGCGTTTGCGGCTCCACGCCGTTGGCCGCGTCGATCACCATCAGCGCGGAATCGACTGCGGTGAGGACGCGGTAGGTGTCCTCGGAAAAATCCTTGTGGCCGGGCGTGTCGAGCAGGTTGATGACGCAGTCACGGTAGAGCATCTGCATGACCGAGCTGGCCACGGAAATGCCGCGCTGCTTCTCGATCTCCATCCAGTCGGAGGTCGCATGGCGGCTGGCCTTGCGGGCCTTCACGCTGCCGGCGATGTGGATCGCGCCCGAGAACAGCAGCAGCTTCTCGGTCAAGGTGGTCTTGCCGGCGTCGGGGTGGGAAATGATGGCGAAAGTGCGGCGGCGCCGCACCTCGGTGGCATGCGAGGAAAGTGACACGAAAAAGGCTCCTGGGCCGCGGGGCGCGAGCGCATGGACGCACGGCGATACGGCAGCCGGCGAGCGTGCGCAGGCGCGGAATGCTACCGGGTTCACCCGGGGCTCCCCGGGCTCGGGGCATGCAGGCGCGGCGGTGTGGCTACAATTTCCGCTTCCGAGGAGCGTTGCGACGGTCGCCTTGTATCGACAGGCCACTGCCAGGCTCGGAACCTTTCACCAGGCAACGGCGCTCACCCGCAGGTTTTATCGATGCGCGGTGGGTCCATGGTCGCCAAGCGATCCTCCCTTTCGTGCTCAGGCCTGCGGTTCATCGTCGAACCGGAGTCACATCTGCCATGAGTGCCGTTCTCAAACCGCTGCCCGAAACCCACTACGTCATCGCCGACCTCTCGCTCGCCGCGTGGGGCCGCAAGGAGATCAAGATCGCCGAGACCGAGATGCCCGGTCTGATGGCGATCCGCCAGGAGTTCGCCACGAGCCAGCCGCTGAAGGGCGCACGCATCACCGGCTCGCTGCACATGACGATCCAGACCGCCGTGCTGGTCGAGACGCTGCAGGCGCTGGGCGCCGAGGTGCGCTGGGCGTCGTGCAACATCTTCTCGACACAGGACCATGCGGCCGCCGCGCTGGTGGCCGAGGGCACGCCGGTGTTCGCGTACAAGGGCGAGTCGCTCACCGACTACTGGGACTACACGCACCGCATCTTCGAGTTCGGCGCCAAGGGATCGGACGCCGAAGGCCCGAACATGATCCTCGACGACGGCGGCGACGCCACCCTGCTCATGCATTTGGGCAAGCGCGCCGAGAAGGACGCCTCGCTGCTGGCCAACCCGACAAGCGAAGAGGAAACCTGCCTGTACGCCGCCATCAAGGCCAAGCTCGCGCAGGACGGCACCTGGTACAGCCGCAAGAGCGGGCAGATCATCGGCGTGACCGAAGAGACCACGACCGGCGTGCACCGCCTCAACGAGATGAGCGCGAAGGGCACGCTGCTGTTCCGCGCCATCAACGTCAACGATTCGGTCACCAAGAGCAAGTTCGACAACCTCTACGGCTGCCGCGAATCGCTGGTCGATTCGATCAAGCGCGCGACCGACGTGATGATCGCCGGCAAGGTGGCCTGCGTGGCCGGCTACGGCGACGTGGGCAAGGGCTCGGCGCAGGCGCTGCGCGCCCTGTCGGCGCAGGTGTGGGTGACCGAGATCGACCCCATCAATGCGCTGCAAGCGGCGATGGAAGGCTACAAGGTCGTGACGATGGAGTACGCCGCCGACAAGGCCGACATCTTCGTCAGCGCCACCGGCAACAAGAATGTGATCCGCTACGAGCACATGGCGGCGATGAAAGACGAGGCCATCGTCTGCAACATCGGCCACTTCGACAACGAGATCGACGTCGCCTCACTCGAGAAGCTGGAGTGGGACGAAATCAAGCCCCAGGTCGACCACATCAAGTTCCCCGACGGCAAGAAGATCACGCTGCTCGCCAAGGGTCGCCTGGTGAACCTGGGCTGCGCCACGGGCCACCCCAGCTTCGTGATGAGCTCGTCCTTCGCCAACCAGACCATTGCGCAGATCGAGTTGTTCTCCAAGAGCGGCGAGTACGAGTCCGGCAAGGTCTACGTGCTGCCCAAGCACCTCGACGAGAAGGTGGCGCGCCTGCATTTGAAGAAGGTCGGTGCCATGCTTAGCGAGCTGAGCGACGAGCAGGCCGCCTACATCGGCGTGAACAAGGCCGGCCCCTACAAGGCCGACACCTACCGCTACTGAGATGAAGCGCCGACGCTGGCTTGGTTCGCTGCCGCCGATGGGGGCGCAGGCCTTCCTCGGGGCGGCCGGGCGCAAGGCCTGACATGCGCGCAGACCAGTTGCTGGTCGCGCAGGGCTTGGCCCCGAGCCGATCGGCCGCGCAGCGGCTCATCGGGTGCGGCGCCGTCGAGCGCCGCACTCCGCAGGGCTGGGCGGCGTTGCGCAAGGCGGGTGAGGAGCTCACCGACGATGCACCGCTGCGCATCACCGACGACGCCGAGACCCGTTGGGTCTCGCGCGGCGGGCTCAAGCTCGACGCCGCGCTGATCCGCACCGGCGTGGCGGTCGAAGGCCGCGTGTGCCTCGACGCCGGTCAGAGCACCGGCGGCTTCACCGAGGTGCTGCTGTCGCGCGGCGCGGCGCGCGTGATCGGCTTCGACGTCGGCCATGGGCAGTTGCGCCCGCGGCTGCGCAGCGATGCGCGCGTGCGCGCTTTCGAAGGCCTGCACGTGCGCCAACTCGTCGGCTCCGCACTGTCCGACGAGGCGCCCGCAGCAGGCTTCGACGTGCTGGTCGCAGATTTGTCGTTCATCTCGCTGGCTGCGTCGATCGTGCATCTGGCGCCCTGGCTCGCGCCACACGGCCAAGCGCTGCTACTCGTCAAGCCGCAGTTCGAGGTGGGGCCGGAGCATGTCGGCAAGGGCGGGGTCGTGAAGGACGAGCGCCAGTATTTGCGCGTGGAAACCGCCCTCCGCGGCGCCTGCAGGGCAAGCGGCTGGCAAGTGCTCGACTATTTCGCCAGCGCCGTGAACGGCGGCGATGGCAACCGTGAATTTTTCGTCTGGGCCGCGCCGATGTCGCGGCCCCTGGAGGTCAATGGATGAATGCGACTCTCGCGCCGGCCGCGTTGCCGGTTCCCGTCAGCTTCGAGTTCTACCCGCCCACCACCGAGGCCGGCGGCGAAAAGCTCAAGGGGGTGGTGCAGGAGCTCGGCAGCGTCGCGCCCGAGTTCTTCAGCGTCACTTACGGCGCGGGCGGCTCGACGCAGGACCGCACGCTGTCCACCGTGATCGACATCGCGCGAATGGGCTTCGAAGCGGCGCCGCATCTGTCGTGCGTGGGCTCCACGCGCGCCAAGATCACGGAGATCATGGCCACCTACCGCGCGCAGGACATCCGCCGCCTGGTGGCGCTGCGCGGCGACCTGCCGAGCGGCACGGCCACGGCGGGCGAATTCCGTTATGCCAGCGAGTTGATCGCCTTCATCCGCGAAACCGAGGGCAGCGACCTGCGCATCGAGGTGGCCGCCTACCCGGAATACCACCCGCAGCAGCGCTACGCGAAGCGCGACCTGCAGCACTTCGCCGACAAGATCAAGGCCGGGTCCGACGCCGCGATCACGCAGTTCTTCTTCAACCCCGACGCCTACTTCCACTTCGTGGACGAGGTGCGCGCGCTGGGCGTCGAGGTGCCGATCGTGCCGGGCATCATGCCCTTTCACAATTACGCGCGCATCGCGCAGTTCGCCATGCGCGACGGCATCGAGATTCCGCGCTGGGTGGCGCTGAAGATGGAAGGCTACATGGACGACACCGCATCGATCCGCGCCTTCGGTCTGGAGGTGGTAACGAGACTGTGCGAGCGCCTCATCGCCGGCGGCGCGCCCTCGCTGCACTTCTACACGCTCAATCAGTCGGCCCTCGTGCTGCAAATCTGCCAGCGGCTCGGCACCCGCTGAGCGGTCCTTTGCGCGGCGTCGCTCTGGCTGCGCCGGCTCAATCGATCTGCACCGCTTTCGGGTCGTAGTCCGGCGCGGGCGGCACGAGGTTCATGCCGGCCAGCACCTGCGCCACCAGGCTCGCGATCATCAGATTGCGGTGGCTCTTGCTGTCGGCCGGGATCACGTACCACGGCGCGTGCTTCGTCGACGTAGCGGCCAGCGCGGTCTCGTAGGCGGCCGCGTACTGCTTCCATTTGGCGCGCACCGTCAGGTCGTCGGCATGGAATTTCCACTGCTTGGCGGGGTCGTCGAGCCGCGCCTGCAGGCGCTCCTTCTGCTCGTCCTTGGAGATATGCAGGAAGCATTTGACGACCGTGGTGCCGGTCTCGACCAGCAGCCGCTCGAAATCGTTGATATGCGCCAGGCGCCGGTCGCGCTCGGCAACGTCGATCCAGCCCTCGACCACCGGCACCAGCACGTCCTCGTAGTGACTGCGGTTGAACACCGCGATCTCGCCGGCGCGCGGCACCAACTGGTGCACGCGCCACAGGAAGTCGTGCGCTCGCTCGATCTCGCTCGGCGCCCGAAAGCCCGACACGCGTACGCCCAACGGGCTGCAGTGCGTGAAGACAGCGCGCGCCGTGCCGTCCTTGCCGGAAGTGTCGAGGCCCTGCAGCACCACCAGCAGCTTGCAGTGCGCGCCGGCCGTGCCGTTGGCGTGGAGCAGGTCCTGCAGTCGGTCGATCTCCAAGGCCAGTTCGGTGAGCCGCGCGTCGTCGTCCTCGCGCTTGCCGATCGAGAACGGCTTCTCGGCCGGATCGAAGTTCTTCAGCCGCAGCTTGCGGCCGACGCGAAAGGGCTCGAAGGGATCGGCGTTGGGTTTGCGGGCCATGCGCTCTCCAGCAGGCGTCAGGTTTCGCGCGACCAGACGACGCCGTCCTCGGTGAGCATGGCGTCGAGTGGAATGTCGTGCGGCTCGGCCTCGAGCCAATCGATGTAACCGTGGCGAAAGCCCAGGCCCACGGTATAGGGCCGCGGCTCGAGCCCGGCGAGCGTGCGATCGTAGAAGCCACCCCCGTAACCCAGACGCACGCCCCTCGGCCCGAAGCCGACGCAAGGCACCAGCAGCAAGGTCGGCACCATCACGTCGGTGCCCTTGGGCTTGGGGATGTCGTAGGCATCCTCTTCCATCGGGCAGCCGGGGTACCACTGATGAAAGCGCAAGTGCTTGGTCTGGCGGTTCATCACCGGCAGGCCGATCCGCCGTGGCGGGCCCTCTCCGGTGCCGTGGCCGCGGCCCTCGGTCCAGCGGTGCAGGGCGGGCAGCGCGTCGAATTCGCCCTTGATGGCCCAGTAGGCGCCCACCGTCACGTCCTCGCGCTGCGTGAGCCACACGCGCAGCGCGCTCTGCAGCTGTTCCTCGCGGGCGGGCCGGTCGGTCAGGCTGAGGCGCTCGGCCCGCAGCATGCGGCGCAGTTGCGCCTTGTCGCGCGGCGCGCTGAGCGGGTCGAAGGGCAGCGTCATGGGCGGTCCGTGTCGGTTGTCACCGCATTTTGCCGCGCGGCGGGGCCGGGGCTGCACGTCGCTGGCGGCCGCTGCGCCCTGGCCGCGCGCCGAGCCGACATGCCGGCGAATGTCGTGCATTGCTATGTCCTGCAGATGCGCTCACCGCAAAGTGCTGGGTTAAATTCAAACGCGACGCAGGTTGGCGCACTCGCCGGCCGCCCCTCCATGCCGGCTTCGCCGGCTCTCACCCGAATCCCTCAGGCATGACCTTCTTCCCGGATCGCTTCCATGGCGCCGGCCGCGCGCGCACTGCCCGCGCCGCGCGCGTCGGGCCGGTCGCCCGCATTTTCGGCCTGGGCAGCCTCGCTCTCGTGCTGGCCTTTCCTGCGATGCCAGCCGCTGCCCAGAACCCTGGCAACGAGGCGGTGCTCGAAGCGGCCGACGCGCTGCGCAAGCGCGACCAGAGCCGCCTCGATGCCGCTCACGCCGCGACCGGGGCGGCTAAACACCCGCTCGGCATCTGGACCGACTACTGGCAGCTCCACAACCGGCTGGCGCAGGCACTGCAAACCGACCTCGACGCCTTCTACGCGCGCTGGCCGGGCAGCTACCTCGAAGACCGCCTGCGCAACGACTGGCTGCTCGAGCTCGGCAAGCGCCGCGACTGGGCCAACTACCGCGTCGAGTACCCGCGCTTCGAGCTGAAGGACGACCGCGAGGCGAGCTGCTACTGGCTGCTGACCCGCCACCTCGACGGCGACGACGTGAAGCGAGAGGCCTTAGCTGCCTGGCGCGCCCAGCGCACCGACGACGACGGCTGCGCGCTGCTGGCGACCACGCTCTACGAGGCCAAGCGCTTCACTGACGCCGACGTGTGGCTCAAGACCCGGCTGGCGGTCGAATTCAACCGCCCGAACGAGGCGCGTCAGGCGGCGGCCCTGCTGGGCGACAACGTGGCAGGTGCAGTCCGCGAAATCTTTGCGGACCCCACCCGCTACCTGCAGCGCAAGGCCTCGGCAGGCGGCCCGCAGGCGCGCGAGATCACCGCACTGGCGCTGATCCGCGCCGGCGCCCGCGACCCCGAAGCCGCGGCCGTCCGCCTGCAGGAGCGCTGGGCGGCCGAACTGCCGTCGGCGACCGTCGCCTGGCTCTGGGCCAGCCTGGGCAAGCAGGCTGCCATCCGGCTCGACACGGCCGCCAGCGATCATTTCCAGCGCGCCGAAACCTCGCGCCGCAACGGCGACGAGTTCGAACTGCCTGACGACACGCTGGCCTGGAAAGCCCGTGCCGCGCTGCGCGCGAACAACGGCGCCGGCCGCTGGCAGCAGCTCATGCAGGCCATCAACGCCATGAGCGACGCCGAACAGCGCGAGACGACCTGGGTCTACTGGAAGGCACATGCGCTGAAAGCGCTGGCCCCGGACAGCCAGGCGGGCGGCGCCCTGACGGCCGAGGCGCGCGATCTGCTGGTGTCGATCGCCAGCCCCCTGCACTTCTACGGCAAGCTGGCCATGGAAGAACTCGGCCGGCCGCTGGTTCTGCCCCCCGCGCCCGCAGCACTCACGGCCGACGAGCGCGCCGCCGCCGCTGCGCAACCCGGCCTGCAGCGCGCACTCCTGCTCATCGAGCTGGGCCTGCGCAGCGAGGGCGTGCGCGAATGGAACTACTCGATCCGCGGCCTGGGCGACCGCGAACTGCTCGCCGCCGCGCAGCTGGCTTGCGACCGAGAAGCGTGGGACCGCTGCATCAACACCAGCGAGCGCACCCGCGAGCTGGTCGACATGCGCCAGCGCTTCCCCACGCCGCTGCGCGAAGCCGTGCTGGCACGCGCCCGCGACACCGGCATCGACCCGGCGTACGTGTACGGCCTGATCCGCCAGGAATCGCGCTTCATCATGGATGCGCGCTCGCATGTCGGCGCCTCCGGCCTCATGCAGCTCATGCCGGCCACCGCCCGCTGGACGGCTCGAAAGCTCGACATCGATTTCCGCCCGGGCCGCATCAACGACACCGACATGAACCTTCGTTTGGGCACCGGCTACCTCAAGCTCATGCTCGACAGCTTCGAAGGCTCCCAGGCGATGGCCGCCGCGGGCTACAACGCCGGCCCGAACCGGCCACGCCGCTGGCGTGAAGGGCCGGTGCTCGATGCCGCGGCCTGGACCGAGAACATCCCTTTCGGCGAGACGCGCGAGTACGTCAAGAAAGTGCTTTCCAACACTACCGACTACGCCGCCCTCTTCAGTGGCGAGCCGCAGTCGCTGCGCGCCCGGCTCGGCCAGAAGATCGGCCCGCGGCTGACGGAAGAGCCGGCCGAAGCAAAGGAGTTGCCATGAGCGCGCGCAACGTGCAAAAGCTGTTGGTCCTGGGCGGCACCGGCTTCGTCGGCAGCGCCCTGTGCGAGCAGCTGGTCGAACACTTCGGCGGCGCCACCGGGCGCCTCGTGGTGCCCAGCCGTCGGCCGCAGCGTGCCAAGCACCTGCTGCCGCTGCCGACGATCGAACTGACGGAAGCCGACGTCCATGACGACGCGCAACTGTCGCGCCTGGTCGAGCGCAGCGACGCGGTCATCAACCTGGTGGCGATCCTGCACGGCAGCCCGGACGACTTCGAGCGCGTGCATGTCGGCCTGCCGCGCCGCCTGGCGCGCACGTGCGTGCAAGCCGGCGTGCGGCGCGTCATCCACGTCAGCGCGCTGGGCGCGTCCGTCTCGGGGCCCTCGCACTACCTGCGCTCCAAGGCCGCCGGCGAGGCGGCGCTCGCCGACCCCTCGCTCGACGTGACGCGGCTGCGACCGTCGGTGATCTTCGGCGCCGGCGACCGCTTCCTGAATTTGTTCGCGAAGCTGCAGGGCGTGCTGCCGGTGCTGCCGCTGGCCGGCGCCGACGCGCGCTTCCAGCCGGTGTGGGTGGAAGACGTGGCCGCGGCCATCGTGCGCTGCCTGGACGACGACGCCACGATCGGTCAGGCTTACGAATGCACGGGGCCCACCGTCTACACGCTGCGCGATCTGGTGCGACTTGCCGGGCGCTGGTCAGGCCACGAGCGGCCGATCCTCGCGCTGCCCGACGGGCTTGCCCGCCTGCAGGCCGGATTGATGAGCCTGGCCCCCGGCGAGCCGCTCATGTCGAGAGACAACCTCGACTCGATGAGCGTGCCCAACGTCGCGAGCGGGGCGCTTCCCGGTCTCGCCGAGCTCGGCATCACGCCGGCTTCGCTGGAGGCGATTGCGCCCAGCTATCTCAGCCCGGGCCGGGGCACCGCCCGGCTCGACGAGATGCGCGCCACGGCGCGGCGCGACTGACAGGCTGACCGCGACCGGCGCTCGCCCCCGAGCCCGGCAAACATCACTGCGATGCGCATTTTTTCGATTGATCGCCGACGCGTTTGCGTAGCATGAGCGCCTCATTGGAGGCAGCATGCAACTCGTCATCGGCAACAAGAACTATTCGTCGTGGTCGCTGCGCCCGTGGGTGCTGATGCGACAGGCCGGCATCGCCTTCGACGAAATCCAGATCCGCTTCGACGCGTTCACGCCGGACTCGCGCTTCAAGCGTTCGCTGGCGGTGCACACGCCCGCCGGCAAGGTGCCGGTGCTGATCGACGGCGACCTGCACGTGTGGGACACCCTGGCAATTGCCGAGTACCTGGCCGAGCGCTTTCCCGAGCACCGGCTGTGGCCCGACGACGCGCGAGCCCGCGCCCGCGCGCGCACCGTCTGCGCCGAGATGCATGCGGGCTTCGGTGCGCTGCGCAGCCACTGCCCGATGAACGTCGAGGCCCTGCTGCCCGACGTAGGCGCGCGACTGATGCGCGAGGAGCCTGCAGTGCGGGCCGATCTCGAGCGCCTCTTTGCGCTGTGGGGTGCGCTGCTCGACGAGCATGGCGGGCCGCTCCTGTTCGGCCGCTTCACCATTGCCGATGCCTATTTCGCACCGGTGTGCAGCCGGCTGCGCAGTTACGGCCTGCCGGTGCCGAAGCCGATCGCTGATTACATCGAGGCGGTCTTCGCGCTGCCGGGCATGCAGGCCTGGGTGCGTGAAGCCTTGGCCGAGCGCGAGTTCCTGGCGTTCGAGGAGCCTTACCGCACGTCGCGCTGAAGCGACACCGTCGCTGCGGGCGCAGCAATGCGGGCTGCGCGTGGCGACGGGCGCCGTGAAATGCATCACGCGGCTGAGCTCTGGCCGTCCAGCTCCTTGTCAGCACTGCCACCCGAATGCGGGAACGTCCCCGTGCCCGGGGGGACCGCGCGCGAGGCTTCGCTCCTACATTGCGCTGGCGGTCAGGGCGACGTGTCGTGATCAAGCACCAAAAGGACAAGAGCATGATCTTCAAGAAGACGATGGTGGGAGTGGCGCTGGGTGTCATCGGCAGCATGGCGAGTGCGCAAGCCGTTCAAGGCACGGTCAGCGGGAGCTTCTCGGGGGCGCAGCCGGCCGGCAATGCGTCGTACAGCCAAAACGGCTCGAAGGTTTCCTTCGGCAACGACATCTTCAACTTCTATTGCATCTTCGATTGCAAGAGCACGCTGGAGTTCGATTCGGTCGGCAGGAGCAACGGCAATGCGGCGAGCTTCGCGGGCACGGTCGGCACCGCCTTCGAGCTGGGCAGTTTCAAGTTCTACAACTCGGTGGACACGGCCGGCTTCCTGACCGACCTCGACTTCCGGCTCAACCTGGATTTCGCACTGCCGACCGACACGCCCGGGCAATCCAAGTTCATCGATGTCAAGCTGGCGAGCACCACCAACCCGCAGGCCGACACGGTGTCCTTTCTCAACCTGTTCGGTCAGAGTTACGACGTCGGTTCGGGCTACTTGCTGACCCTGAGCGCCGGCGACTTCAGCGGCCGCCCGGGCGTCAGCCAGAACGGCAACAACCTCGACTTCGTCATCAACGAGAAACACCACGGCAGCGCCGCGCTCTACGGCACGATCACCGCGGCCGTGCCCGAGCCCGGCACTTATGCGCTGATGCTGGCCGGCCTGGGCATGGTCGGCTTCATGGCCAAGCGCCGTCGCGTCGACTGAAGACGCGCGCTGAACGCCGAACACAGCAGGGGCTTCGGCCCCTGTTTCCTTTTCCGCTCGCGCCGCGGCGCCGCCCTAAACTGCCTCGCATGCAACTCTTCGAAGTCGGCGGCGCGGTGCGCGATGCGCTGCTCGGACGCGCCGTCCACGACCGCGACTGGGTCGCGGTCGGCGCCACGCCGAAGCAGCTGATCGAGGCCGGTTATCTGCCGGTGGGCCGCGACTTCCCGGTCTTCCTGCATCCCGAAACACGCGAGGAAGTGGCCCTCGCCCGCACCGAGCGCAAGACCGCGCCCGGCTACCACGGCTTCGCCTTCCACGCGGCGCCCGACGTGAGCCTGGAGCAGGACCTCGCGCGCCGCGACCTGACCATCAACGCGATCGCCCGCACGTCGGACGGCACGCTGATCGATCCGCACGGCGGCCGGCGCGACCTCGAGGCCCGCCTGCTGCGCCATGTATCGCCGGCCTTTGCCGAGGACCCGGTGCGCATCCTGCGCGTGGCGCGTTTCGCGGCGCGCTTCACCGACTTCGAGGTGGCGCCCGAAACCATCGCGCTGATGCGCGGGATGGTGGCCGCCGGCGAGGCGGATGCGCTGGTGCCCGAGCGGGTGTGGCAGGAGCTTTCGCGCGGGCTGATGGAAGCGCGGCCCTCGCGCCTGTTCGACGTGCTGCGCGACTGCGATGCATTGAAGAGGCTGCTGCCGGAAGTGGAACGCCTGTGGGGCGTGCCCCAACGCGCGGACTACCACCCTGAGATCGACACCGGCGTGCATCTCATGATGGTGCTCGACATGAGCGCGCAGTTGCAGGCGCCGCTCACCGTGCGCTACGCCTGCCTGGGCCACGACCTCGGCAAGGGCACGACGCCCGCCGAGGTGCTGCCGCGCCACACCGGCCACGAAGGCCGCAGCGTGATGCTGCTGCGCGCGGTGAGCGAGCGGCTGCGCGTGCCGACCGATTGCCGAGAGCTTGCCGAAGTGGTGGCCCGCGAGCACGGCAACATCCACCGCAGCAGCGAGTTCGGCGCGACCGCGCTGGTGCGCCTGCTCGACCGCTGCGACGCCTGGCGCAAGCCGGCGCGCTTCGGCGAGGTGCTGCTCGCCTGCGAGTGCGATGCACGCGGCCGGCTCGGTCTGCAGGACACGCCCTATGCGAGCGCGCCGCGATTGCGAGCGGCGCTCGCCGCAGGGCAGTCGATCGACACCGCCGCGGTCGCGGCCGGCGCGGCCGAGCGGGGCGCGCGCGGTCCGGACGTCGGCCGGGCGATCCAGAGCGCGCGCGGCGTCGCGGTAGCGCAAGCGCTCGGTCTGGTCTCAAGCGCGGCCGAGGACGGCTGATTCGTGGGCCGGCAGATGCCGGCAGCGCGACGCCGATCGACGGCAGCGGCAAGGCGGTATGAACGCACGACAAGGACGGTATGGCTGTCGCCCGACCGCGCTGCGGCGCGGCGCGCTTGCCTAGACTTGCGGCCAGGCTGCGGCGACCGCGGCGCTTGTCAACCCTTACTTCTCAACGCCCGCCCCTACAGCAATGAAGATCCTCGGTATCCAGCTGCGCCGCCCCTCGTTTGCCGAAGTCACCACCTCCGGCGTGATGGCTACGGGCCTGTGGCTCACCTACGTGGGGCTGTCGCGTGCGAGCGGGCAGCCGTTCAACGCGGCAGATGCCGGCGCGGCCCTGCTCGTTATCTTCTGGGGTTGCGTTTGCGTGCGCCTGGGCATCCGGGTCGATCACGGCCCGCGGCACCTGGTGCTCAACGTGCTGCTGGGCGGCGCGCTGCTCCTGGTCTATGAGGGCGTGCTGGCCTTCGCCGCTTAAGCACGCCAGGGCGCGCCGTTCATCATCGCCGCGCGTCCGCAAACTCGCGCGCTAGACGCAGAACGCAAGACGCAAGTTCGCAGCCCGCTGTGCTGCGCCGCGCCCGCCGGCGGTCCGTCTGCCCGTCCGCCTCTATTGATCCAGACTGACCTGCCAAGTCAGAAGCAGGCGCTGGTCCGGTTGGGGTGCCAGCGTGTGCTGGACCGTCAGGCCGATGTGGTTCTCGTCGTCGGGCCGGTAGGTACTGCCCAGGCTGAGCGAGCGCGCCCGCATGCCGTCCCAGTATTCGTGCTCGCGGCCGCTGACCACCAGCTGCGCATGCCGGCCGAGATGAACGGAAGCGGTGGCGGCCAGCATGTCGCCGTCTTCGGGCAGCGCCCGCCACGCCGCGCCAGAGATCGCGAACGCGAACTCGCCCGGAGCGGGCCGGTAGCTGCGGCCCCAACGCAGGCCGGTCGAGACGTTGCGGAAGTGGAAATCGTGGCCGAGCACGGTGCGCGACTGCGTGCCGTTGCCGCGGT
>NZ_JACDCU010000397.1 GCF_013817365.1 Methylibium sp.
TGCGGCCTTCGACAGCATCGAGGTCAACGACCGACTCGCAGAGGTCAAGGTCTGAGCGGCAGATGGCCCTGACGAACTACATCGAGGCCCTGATCGAGGAAGGCGGCGAGATCACGCTCGGCGCGTTACCACCTCACGAGTGCGCGGCCACGGCCGCCGATGGCAGCAACTGCCTCGCGATGCTTGTGCGTCGCGATGGCGAGAGCCTCAACGCTCTGCTGAAGCGCCTGGACAAGGCCATCGGCTTGGCTTGGTCGAATGACGTGTTCATCGACGAGGTCAACGACGGCGAAAGCGACCTGCTGTAGTCCCCTCCCAGCTTCTCGGTCAAGAGGGCCTTGAGGCCACGCTTACGATCATCCCAACGCACGCCAGAATCCGGCCAGACTGATTAACGCCGCAAGCCCTCGCAGGGCCTACGGATTGCGCGGCTTCAGCGCGCGATCCACTGCTCATCAGCTCGCCGACCGTGGTGTGCTCTTGCGCCGCCCTGATCGGGTGCTACTGCGTTTTGCTCTCCAGTCCCACGGCGGCATCGGCCCTGCATCGGCCCACAGTCTGCGCCGGATGGCGCGGATGCGAATTTCGGTCGCATCGACCTCAAGCGTCTTGTCCTGCTCCATGCGGCCATAGGCTTGCATCGCCGCGGCGCGGTGCCGGGACAAAGCTCCCTTATTCCCCCTGTATCCGCCCCCTCGCGTTGCTTCCGCACAGGCCTTAGCCTACGTAGAGGGTCGCCTTCAACCTAGGGACATCCGACGCTATTGGCTGGAGTACGCTACGAATCATTGCGGAAGGGAGGCTTAAATGGCCAGACTGATGCAAGGTAAAGTGGTTTTGGTGACCGGCGGAAGCACCGGCATCGGCAGGGCGTCGTCGCTGGTCTTCGCAAGAGAGGGTGCCACGGTGGTCGTCGCAGACATCAACCTTGCCGCCGGTGAAGGCACAGCGTGTGCGATTCGTGACTCCGGCGGCCAAGCCGTCTTTATCGCAGCCGACGTATCCAAACGGGGCGACGTCGAGACACTGGTCAACAGGGCGGTCGGACTGTATGGCCGCCTGGACTGTGCATTCAATAACGCCGGCATCGCGGGAGCCATCGGGTCCGCTGTCCACGATTATTCAGAGGATGCCTGGGACCGCGTCATGAGCATAAATCTCAAAGGCGTGTGGTTGTGCTTGAAGTACGAGATCCAGCAGATGCTCAAACAGGGCGGCGGAGCCATTGTCAACACCGCGTCGATCTGGGGACTGGTGGGCGCTCCCGGCGCGTCGGCTTACGTCGCCAGCAAACACGGCGTGGTGGGGTTGACCCGCGCAGCCGCGCTGGAGTACGCGACCCAGGGCATACGGATCAACGCAGTGAACCCCGGCACGATACGCACACCGATCCTGGACCCATTCATTGCCGCCGATCCCGAGTTCGAATCGATGATCACGGCACGCCATCCAATAGGGCGAATCGGGATGCCGGAGGAAGTTGCGGAGGCTGTGGTCTGGCTGTGTTCGGACGCCGCCTCATTTGTGGTCGGGCAGAACCTGCCAGTGGACGGCGGCTACACCACGCAGTGACTGCCGGAGCGCGGATCCACCGGATCAGGGGAGCCACCACCGAGGTGCATTCGTCAGGTGCCCCAGCAGGTTGGTCTGCGCTTCGTAGGCAAGCCACCCGCTCACTGCCCGCCCTCACCCCATGATCCCGGCACCGCAAACAACACGCAGGGCGCGACGGCTGTGGTTTGCAGTAGGGCTGGCGCTCGCGGCCGTTCTGGTCATCGCGGGCGGCGCCTGGGTCTGGCGTGAGCGAGAGGCCGATCACCAGCGAGTCGCCGAGGGCTTGCGTCTGCGGGACCAGATGCTGCGCGCCGCGGAAGGGGCGCAGCGCGCGTGGCGCAAAAGCACGTCACCTGAGCAAAGGCAGGCGCAGCGAGACGTGGCCATGCGGGAGTTTCATGCGGCCGAGGCCGAGATCAGGCGCCAGCACGAGCTGGCAACCCTGCAACGAGGCCTCGCCGCGAGCGCTGCGGCCGCAGCGCCCTGACGAGGTCGCGCCGTCGGCTACTGCTAAGGCACCAGCGGTGCCGATGCATCCATCGCCGCTTGCGTCTGCGCGATGTCGGCTGTGCCGCTGGTGGTGTTGCCATCGAGGGCGAGTTGCGCGGCCGCGATGTCGGCTGCCGTCGGACTGCCGCTGATCGACGGCCCAGCCGTTGCGTCAAGCGCCTGTTGACTGCTCGCGATCTGCTGGGCGGTGGGTGTGTTCTGCGCCGGAGCTGCCGCAGACGGTGGGTCCGAGTCGGAGCCTCCGCCGCAACCGGCGAGAGCCCAGAGGATGCCGACGGCGAGCCCACCGGAACGAGCACGCGCTCGGGTGACGGGGTTCATGCGAACTCCTTCAGTTGAGCGCGGGCAGGGTCTGCGCCGCCTCGGCGCCGCCGCAAGAGGCGTGCTGGAAGCCGGTGGTGCCGTACATGATGCCGTCGTCGCCCTTGCCTGAGGCCGCCACCGGCTGGGCGGTCGTGCCGACTTGCGCCGTGCGCAGGCCGCTCGGAACGCTGTTGGTCACCGACACGGTGCCACCGACCTTGGACAGTTCATTGCGCGCACGCCAGGCGATGTTGTGATCGGCGCAGGACGAATCGCCGCTGACCCCGAGCGCACCGAGCTTGGTCGCGCCGCTGTAGAGCGCCAGCCCGCCACCGAAGACATTGATGCCGCCCGGCTTCAGGCCCAGCATCGGGTCCGTCGCGGTGCCGTACTTGGTGGAGTCGCCGCGGTACACGACCCGCGGATCGACCGGGTTGCTGTGCTGCAGTCCAAACAACGAACCGCCCGGCTGCGTGGCGGAGAACAGTTGGGCGCTCGATATCGCCAAGCCGGGCAGGCTGAATCCGTTGGCCGTGTAGGCCTTCTGGGCCGAGATGACTCGGCTGTTGAGCCAGGCACCATCCATCTCCGAAGCGGTCGTTGCGACCGCGCACACGACACCATAGCGATTGACGACCGTGGCCCACATCGGCAGATCGAAGCCACCATTGGAAGCCCCGGTGGCAGTTTTCAGCGCAGTCTCCAGCGTCGCACTGTCGGGCAGGCCCGCGCAGTTGTTGGGCGGGTTGGTCGGGGCGGCCTGTACTGGCAGCACGGCGGCCAGGATACCGAGGGCAAGCAAGCTACGGATCGATGACTGGCGCGACATGAGACCTCCTGTGACTGGTTAACTGGTTATGCGTATTCGTTGATTGCTTTGAACAAGCGAACGTATGTTTGCGCAAGCGACCGGTACGGATCCATCCCATACATGACACCACCCATTGGCATGCGAACTGCGTATTTGATCGCGCCATGTGCCCGACAGGAGCGCGGGCAATCACCTCAGGACGGCCAGGGCGCCGGCGGCGATGATCTTGAGCTCGCCGCCGCAGTTAGGGCATTGCTCGAGGTCGATCTCGAACGCAAGCTTGAGCGACCGAGCACAGGCGCGACGCCCTATAGCCGCCCTTCGCCAGCGACGGCTTGTGGCCGACTGCCGGTATCAGTGAACGGCCGGTCTGGAGCAAGTCAGTCGTTTCTGAACTGGCCACAGCCGTGACCTGGCGTGTCGCGCCGGCAGGCGTCGGAGTTGCAAACACGTCGCCAACGAGGCTGACCATGGTGGGCAAGTGCCGCCGGGGCCTGCTCTGGCGCGGGAACGTGCGCGGCGAGCAGCCGGCCCCCTGCGTCCCACGGACCATCAGCCGTCGAACTGGACCGTCTGAAACGGCTCGACGCGTTGGCCGAGTGGCGCGCTATTTCGATAAGCATTCATAGCGCAGTAGCAGTCATCAGCAACTAAACTGGCGCGGTGAAAAAACGACCGCCTGTAACC
>NZ_JACDCU010000398.1 GCF_013817365.1 Methylibium sp.
ATTCCCGATGTCGCGACGGTGACAGTTCCGGGGCGAAATTCCCGATGCCGGCGCGCCGATCGGGTGACATGCTGTGCGCCTGAACCGAACCGCGAGGCCTTCATGCTGCAACGTCGCTCCCTTCTTAAAGCCCTTGCCGGCAGCGCTGCGCTGGCGGCGGCTCCGGCCTTGCGCGCGCAAGCCGCCTGGCCCACGCAGCCGGTCAAGCTGCTGGTCGCCTTTCCGGCCGGCGGGCCGACTGACCTGACCATGCGCGTGCTGGCTGAGAACGCCGGCAAGCTGCTCGGCCAGACTGTCGTCGTCGAGAACAAGCCCGGCGCCGGCGGCACCCTGCCGGCCCAGCAACTGCTGACCACCCAGCCGGACGGCCACACCGTGGCGCAGATTCCGCTCGGCGTCTTTCGCCTGCCCTACACACAGAAGATCAACTGGAACCCGATCACCGACCTGAGCTACATCATCGGCATCACCGGCTACGCCTTCGGCGTGGTGGTGCCGGCCAACTCGCCTTTCGAGACCTGGGCCGACTTCGTCGCCTATGCCAAGGCCAACCCCGGCAAGCTCAGCTACGGCTCGACCGGCGTGCTGACCAGCCCGCATCTCACGATGGAGGAGATCGCGCTCAAGCTGGGCGTCACGCTCAACCACATTCCGTACAAGGGCAGCGCCGACCTCATGCAGGGCATCCTCAGCGGCCAGCTCATGGCCGCGGCCGACTCGACCGGCTTCGCGCCGCACGTGGCCTCCGGCAAGCTGCGCGTGCTCAATACCTGGGGCGAACAGCGCCTGGCCAAGTTCCCCGACGCGCCCACGCTCAAGGAACTGGGCCTGGGCCTGGTGCAGGCCTCGCCGTACGGCCTGGCCGGCCCGAAGGGCATGGCCCCGGCGCGCGTGCAGCGCCTGCACGACGTCTTCAAGCAGGCCATGGAAATGCCCAACCACGTGGAGGCGCTGGCCAAGTTCGACCAGGCGCTGATGTACATGGGCCCGGCCGCCTATGCAAAGTTCGCCGCCGAAACGTCGGCGCGCGAGAAGGTGGTGATCGATCGCCTGGGCCTGGCCAAGACGTCCTGAGCCGCGCGCCCGCGGCGCCCGACCGCGCCGCTCAGGTAACGCGCTGTGTCAAAGTGTCGGCGTGGAGACCCTTCCCGACCGCGCGGTGACGCCCGAGATCCTGGGCCTGGCAGCGCGGCTGCAGGCGCGTTATCTGCGGGGCGCCCTCCTCCGAGGTCTTCGATGCGCTGCTGCCCGACCTGCTCGCCAACACCGGCAGCGGCTACGGGCTGATCGGCGAAGTGTGGCGCGACGAGCGCGGCGCGCCCTACCTGAAAGTCTTCACGCTCACCGACATTTCCTGGAACGAGGCGACGCGCGAACGCGTCGCCCGCGAGCGCCACACCGGCATGGAGTTCCGCCGGACCGACACGCTGCTCGGCGCGGCGCTGGCCACCGGCAAGCCGGTCATCTCCAACGATCCGGCCGGCGATGCACGCGCCGGCGGCCTGCCGGCCGGCCATCCCGGCCTGCACACCTACCTCGGCGTGCCGCTGTTCCATGGCGGCGAGCTGGTCGGGATGATCGGCCTGGCCAACCGCCCCGGCGGCTACGACGTTGCGCAGCTGAGCGCGCTGGAGCCGCTGTTCGCCGCGGTGGGCGCGATCATCGGCGCCGTCATGCTCGAACGCGAGCGCCGGCAGGCGGAGACAGCGTTGCGCGCAAGCGAGGCGCGCTGGCGCAACAGCTTCGAGCGGGCCGGCGCGGGCATCGCCCAGACGGGCGCCGACGGCCGATTCCTGGAAGTCAACGCACGCATGTGCGAGATCACTGGGCGCACGCACGAGGCCTTGCTGGCGCTGACCTACCGCGACATCACGCACCCGGACGATCTGCCGAGCGACGACGCGCTGCTGCACCGCCTGGTCACCGCCCAGGCAAACATCGAGAACCGCGAGAAGCGCTACCTGCGCCCCGACGGCTCGAGCGTCTGGGTGCAACTCACCGCCACGCCCATGCTCGATGACCAGGGCCGCTTCCTGCACACCGTCACCGTGGTGTTCGACATCGATCAGAAAAAGCGCGCCGAGGCGGCGTTGCGCGAACGGGAAGCGCTCTTCACCAAGCTCGCCAACCACGTGCCCGGCATGCTGTGCCAGTTTCATTTCGGGCTGGAAGGCCAGACCAGCGTGCCTTATTGCAGCGAAGGCGTGCGCGAGCTGTTCGAGCACGAGCCCGAAGCACTGCGCGCCGACGGCCGGCTGATGATCCAGCGCGTCGTCAAGGAGCAGCGCAAGGGCGTCTGGGAAAGTCTCGAAGCTTCACGCCGGACTCTGCACGGCTGGAACACCGAGTTCGAGGTCGATCTTCCGCGCGCGGGCCGTCGCTGGCTCGAAGGCCAGGCCGCCGCAGAGCGGCTGCCGGACGGCAGCACCACTTGGCATGGCGTCATCACCGACATCACCGAGCGCAAGCGCTTCGACGCAACCTTGCTCAACGCGCAAGCCGCCGAACGCGCCAACGCCGCCAAGACCGAATTCCTTTCGCGCATGAGCCACGAGTTGCGCACGCCGCTCAATGCGGTACTCGGTTTCTCGCAACTGCTGCTCGGCGACATTCAACAGCCGCTGCACGACGGCCAACGTGCCCGCGTGGACCACAACCAGCGCGCCGGCCAGCATCTGCTGGCGATGATCGGCGACGTGCTCGACCTGTCGCGCATCGAATCCGGCAACCTGCCGTTGGTGCTGCAGCCGCTGCTGCTGCGCACCTTGATCGAGGAATCGTTCGCTCTGGTCGCGCCGAGCGCACGCGCCAGCGGCGTGGCGCTGCTCTCGCGCGCCGGCGACCCGCCGCTGCACGTGCTTGCCGACCCCATGCGCCTGCGGCAGGTGCTCGTCACCCTGATGAGCAACGCGGTCAAATACAACCACTCGGGCGGCCGGGTCACGGTAGAGGTCGAGCGGCGCGACACCGACGCAGTACGCCTCACCGTGAGCGACACCGGCATCGGCCTGTCGCAGGCGCAGCAGGCGCAACTGTTCGAGCCCTTCAACCGGCTGGGTGCGGAGCGCAGCGGCATCGAGGGCACCGGCCTGGGCCTGGCCATAACGCGCAGGCTGGTCGAGCTGATGAACGGCTCGATCGCGGTCCACAGCGCGCCGGGCCGGGGTTCGAGCTTCGCCGTCACGCTGCCGCGCAGCGACCCGCGCCCGGGCGCGGCGGCGTCGCCGGCGGCGGGCGCTGCCACGGGCAGCACGGCCCTGCACAGCGTGCTCTATGCGGAGGACAACAACCTCAATATCGAGCTCGTGCGCCAGTTGCTGCTGCTGCGCAGTGGCTGCGAGCTGCGCATCGCGCGCAGCGGCCGCGAAGCCATCGCCAGCGCGCGCGCCGCGCCCCCCGACCTCTTGCTCATCGACATGCACCTGGGCGACATGACCGGGCTGGACGTGCTGGCGGCGCTGCAAGACGAGCCACGGCTCGCCGGCGTGCCGCGCATCGCACTGTCCGCCGACGCCCTGCCCGACCGGGTGCGCGCCGCGCGCGAGCAGGGCTTCGACGACTACCTCACCAAGCCGGTCGACATGGCCGAGTTGCTGGCCTGCCTGGACCGGCATCTCGCGGCGGGACGCAAGCGGCCCTGATCCGGTCGTGGCGGCACGACTGAAACGCGGGCTGGCGAGCCGGGCCGCTCGGTCACCGGCGACCGGTGAGGCCTCGATATACTGCCGCGACAGCGCCGATTTGATCCGGATTGCGGGCGCTCAACAAATGCAGCTAAAGAGGGGCCCGCGACTGTCGACTGTCACCCGGCCACGCTAGCTAAAGCGACGCCGGGTTTTCTTTTTGACAGTTCAGATC
>NZ_JACDCU010000399.1 GCF_013817365.1 Methylibium sp.
ATCTGAGGTTGGCGCTCGAGCGACGGCTTGCAACAGCACGCGCAGACCGGAACTAGAATTCCCTCAGTCGCTCCAATCGGGCGGTGCTACTTACAAGGAGGTTCTGATGAACGAAACCCTGCAGACTGGCTACCTCGGTGCCGGTGCGGTCAGCGAGCAGCGCAATCGCGTGCTGCGCAACACCTACTGGCTGCTGGCCCTGTCGCTGGTCCCAACAGTGTTCGGAGCCTGGGCCGGCGTGAGCACCGGCTTCAGCTTCTTCGCCGGCAGTCCGTTCATCGGATTCTTGCTGTTCATGGGCATTGCCTTCGGCTTCTTCTTCGCGATCGAGAAGTTCAAGAATTCAGGCATCGGCGTCGCGCTGCTGCTCGGATTCACGTTCTTCATGGGTCTGATGCTGTCGCGCCTAATCGGAGCCGTGCTGGGTTTCAGCAACGGCGCTTCGCTCATCGGTTTTGCCTTCGGCGGCACGGCTGTCGTGTTCTTCGGCATGGCCTCGCTGGCCACGACGATCAAGCGCGATATTTCGGGCATGGGCAAGTGGCTGATGGTCGGCGTGATCGGCATCATCGTCGCGGCGGTCGCCAACATCTGGCTGCAAATGCCGGCACTGATGGCCACGATCTCGGCGCTGGCCGTCGTGATCTTCTCGGCCTTCATCCTCTACGACATCAAGCGCATCATCGATGGCGGCGAGACGAACTACGTGACCGCCACCCTGGGCATCTACCTCAGCATTTACAACATTTTCCAGAGCTTGCTGAGCCTGCTGGGCATCTTCGGCGGCGAACGCGAATAGTCGCGCTGCTGCTGATTAAGGAAAACGGGGTCTTCGGGCCCCGTTTTCCGTTGTGCGCGCGGCCGACTCACGCCCGTTCATGCTCGAACACCGCGATAGATTCCACATGCGCGGTATGCGGGAACATGTTCACGGTGCCGGCCCTCGTGCAGCGATAGCCGGCCTGATGGACCAGCAAGCCGGCGTCGCGTGCCAGTGTCGACGGGTTGCAGCTCACATAGACGATCCGCCGCGGCGGTAGCCAGGCGTTAACCGGGTCCGGAGCCTGCACGGCATCGACCAGTGCCTTGACGAGTGCCAAGGCCCCCTCACGTGGCGGATCGATCAGCCATTTGTCCGCCAGTCCGTGTTGCAGCAGATCGGACGGGCTCATCTCGAACAGGTCGCGCATCTCGAAGGCGGCCTTGTCGGCCAAGCCGTTCAAGGCCGCGTTCTCTCGCGAACGCACCACCAGCGCCGCACTGCCTTCGACGCCGAGCACTTCCCGCCCCCGCGTGGCGATCGGCAGCGTGAAGTTGCCGAGGCCGCAGAACCAGTCGATCACCCGCTCGTGCGCCTGCACGTCGAGCAGGCTGAGCGCTCTGCCTACCAGCGCCCGGTTGATGCTGTGGTTGACCTGGGTGAAATCCGTCGGCTTGAACGGCATCACGATGCCGAACTCAGGCAAGGTGTAAGCGAGTGGCGGGCCGTCCTCGTCGAGCCGGTGCACACCGTCGGGGCCCTTGGGCTGGAGCCACCACTGCACGCTGTGCGCAGCGGCGAATGCACGCAAGCGCTGCCGATCTGCGGCGCTGAGAGGCTCCAAGTGGCGCAGCACGAGCGCGGTGACCCGGCCCTCGGGCGCTTCGCCGATCGCTACTTCGATCTGGGGCAGCCGGTCGCGGCCGTCCATGCCTTCGATCAAGGCGCGCAACGGAATCAGCATTGCACTCAAGTGCGGGGGCAGGATCTCGCACTGCGTCATGTCGGCCACATGACTCGACTTGCGCTCGTGAAAGCCGATCAGCACGCGTCCCTTCTTTGGCACGTGCCACACGGACAGCCGGGCGCGGTAACGGTAGCCCCAAGTGGGCCCCTCGATCGGGCGCAGCATCTGCTCGGCCTCGACCTTGCCCAGGTGCCACAGGTTGTCTTCGAGCACACGCTGCTTCACCGCGATCTGCGCGCCTATGTGGAGGTGCTGCATCTTGCAGCCACCGCAGATGCCGAAGAATTTGCAGCGCGGCACGACGCGCTGTGAACTCTCGTGCCGCAGCGCCACCACGCTGGCCTGTTCCCAGTTGTTCTTGCGCCGGCCTACCGCCACTTGCGCCTGCTCGCCGGGCAGCGCGCCGTCGATGAACACCACCTTGCCCTCGGCGTTGTGCGCCACACCCTGGGCTTGGAGATCCAGCGATTCGACCGTCAGCCATTCGTCTCTTGCCGTCATGCCGCAATTATCCCGAGCCGAGCACGCGAACGGATGAAGAAGCGGTCCGCGCCGACGTCGCAGAAAATCCGTTGAAGCCCCGCGCGCTCGACGGACGCTCGGGCGGCTCACGCCGTCAGAACACCGAGTCGCGGTCGATGCCCTTGCGCGCCATGCGGCGCTTGAGCTTGCCGAGCGCCTCTTGCTGGATCTGGCGGATGCGCTCACGCGTGAGGCCCAGCCGCTCGGCCAGCACTTCCAGCGTCTCAGGCTCCCGGTCGTGCAGGCCGTAGCGGCCGGCCAGCACCTCGCGTTCACGCTCGCTGAGTTCGTCGAGGCCGTGCTGCAGCAACGCGTCCAACTCGTGACTGAGACGCTGGCCCAGCGGATCGGCAGCCTGCTCGTCGACCACCATGTCGATCACGGTCTCGGCGCCGTTTTCGCTGGGGTGGCGCTCCAGGGGCGCGTCGAGCGAAGTCGGTTGTTCGGCGAAACGCAGCAGTTCGCTCACCTCTTGAACCGGGCGGCCGAGCGCAGCGGCCACCGCTTCGGCACTGACGGCGCGGCCACTGGCGCCGGCGGCCGCAGCCCCTTCGAGCACGCGCCGGGCCTTGAGCACCTGATTGAGTTCGCGCACCACGTGCACCGGCAGCCGGACCAGCCTGGCCTGATGCATGATCGCGCGCTCGATGCCTTGGCGTATCCACCACGACGCATAGGTCGAGAAACGGAACCCGCGCTCGGGCTCGAACTTGCCGATCGCATGCATCAGGCCGAGGTTGCCTTCTTCGATCAGGTCGGTCATCGGCAGCCCGCGGCCGAGGTAGTTCTTGGCGATGCTGACGACCAGGCGCAGGTTGCGCTCGATCATCTGCTGGCGCGCGGCAAAGTCGCCTGCGCGCGCACGTTTCGCGGTCGCGAACTCCTCGGTCGGCGTGAACAGCGGTGCGCGGCGAATCTCGCGCAGGTAGACCTGCAGCGTGTTGCCGATCTCGCTTTCGCCCGCGGCGAGGGCGACTGGAATCGTCAGATCGGGGAGGTCGTCGTCTCCGCCGGTCGGCGGGAAAGCCACCTTGTCTGCCGGCAGCCCGGCGGCCGCGCCGTTGCTTGCATGACCCGCTCCCGCAAGCGCGCTGCCGTTGTGCAAGTGGCGCTTCCTGTCGATCATGATCGGGGCCAGCGCCTCAGCGCGGCGGTAACAAGCGCGTTGGATCAACGGGCTTGCCGAGCTTTCTGATCTCGAAGTGCAGCTGCACGCGATCGGCGTCGGTCGAACCCATTTCGGCAATCTGCTGGCCTCGCCGCACCGGCTGGTCTTCCTTGACCAGGAGCGCGCGGTTGTGCGCGTAGGCACTCAGGTAGGTGGGGTTGTGCTTCACGATGACGAGGTTGCCATAACCGCGCAGCCCCGAGCCGGCGTACACGACGCGACCATCCGCCGCCGCCAGCACGGCATCGCCGGGCTTGCCGCCGATGACCACGCCCTTGGTGCGTGCCTCGTCGTATTGCGCAAGCACCGGGCCGCTGGCGGGCCAGGCCCAGCCCGGATCGTTTTCGTCCTTCACGGCCGGAGGTGCCGGCTCCGGCGGCGGCGGCAGGACCACGGGCGCGGCAGCGCTGGGGGGCGACTGCACCGGCGCGGCGCCGGCC
>NZ_JACDCU010000400.1 GCF_013817365.1 Methylibium sp.
CGCCGAGCGACTCGCGCTGCGCTCGGCGCTCCACGCCCTGGCCGACGGCCCGACCGAACATCTGCGCGCACTGGCCATGCGGGAGCTGATCGATGGTCATCAACCGCGCTGGCCCCGCCCTCACCCGCGCAACCGCCTTCAAGCGCTGACGCCGGTGATCGCTGAAACCAGCACAGCCATGGCGCACGCCTTGGGCTTGGACCTTCGCGACGCCGCCGACTGGCAGGCCACCGTGCTGGGGCTGCTCGGGTTGCGCGTTTGCCCGTTGCCGGGTCGCAACAGCGGCCCGGCATCGCTGCGCCGCGCCCTGGTTCGGCTGCGCCGCCTGGCCCCGCTGGAGCGGCCTCGCCTGGTCCGCGCCTGGCACGATGCAAGCGCATCCCGGCTCGTCCACCCGGCCACCGCTGTCGTCACCGTCGAAGTGCTGCAACTGGCGTGCGTGCTGCTCGACACGCCGGCGCCCGAGACGCTGCCCGAAGGCGAGCCGGGGACGCACCCCAACGCAATCGCCTCGCTTCAGCTGCGCAGCTTGTAGCCGCTGGCGAGAAGCCGCAGCGCGATGGCGGCGATCACCGCGAAGCTCGAACCCACCACCGCCAGGCTCACCCACGGCGAAACGTCGCTGACGCCGAAGAAGCCGCGCCTGAAACCATCGATCATGTAGAAGAAGGGATTCAGGTGGCTCACCGCCTGCCAGAAGGGCGGCAGCGAGCCGACCGAATAGAACACGCCGGAGAGGAAGGTCATCGGCATCACGATGAAGTTCTGGAAGGCGGCGATCTGGTCGAATTTCTCGGCCCACAGGCCCGCAACCAGCCCGAGCGAGCCCATCAACGCCGCCCCGAGCAGCGCGAATGCCAGCGTCCACCCGGGCGCGACCATCCCGGGCGGCGCGAACCACACCGTCACCACAAGCACGCCGCAACCGACAACGAACCCCCGCACCACCGACGCGCCCACGTAGGCAGCAAACCAGGCCCAATGGCTGAGCGGAGTGACCAGCACGAACACCAGGTTGCCGGTCACCTTGCTCTGAATCAACGAAGAACTGCTGTTGGCGAAGGCGTTCTGCAGCACGCTCATCATCACCAGGCCAGGGATCAGGAAGCTGCTGTAGTCGACCTCGTCGAAGACCTTCACGTGGTCCTCGAGCACATGGCCGAAGATCAGCAGATACAGCACCGCCGTGAGCACCGGCGCGGCCACGGTCTGGAAGCTGACTTTCCAGAAGCGCAGGATTTCCTTGCGAAAGAGCGTGCCAGCGCCGTCGAGAACATGGCTCATGCGAGCGTCTCCGCAACGGCTTTCGGTGGCGGGCCGAGCATGATCTCCAGGAACACATCCTCGAGGTCGGCACGCCCGATCTCCAGGTCTTCGACCTTCACGTGCGCCATGCGCAACGCCGCCAGCAACGCCTCGACTTCGCCGGCATCGTGCGCGGTCAGCTGCACGACGCGGCCGGTGACGCGCGCCTGCGCGGCAAGCGCGGCCGGCAGCACCTGGTCGGTCTTGAAGCGCAGCATCGTGCTGGCCGTTCCCGCCAGCAGGTTGGCCGTGCGGTCGAGCGCGACCACGCGGCCGGCCTTGAGCATGGCGATGCGGCCGCACAGCGCCTCGGCTTCTTCCAGGTAATGCGTGGTCAGCAGCACCGTGTGGCCGGCGCGGTTGAGCCGCGCGATGAAGTGCCACAAGGTCTGGCGCAGTTCCACATCGACGCCGGCGGTCGGCTCGTCGAGCACGATCACCGGCGGGCGGTGCACCAGTGCCTGCGCCACCAGCACCCGGCGCTTCATGCCACCCGAAAGCTGTCGCATGTTGGCGTCGCCTTTATCGGCCAGACCCAGGTTGGCGAGCAGCTCGTCGATCCAGTCGTCGTTCTTCTTCACGCCGAAGTAGCCGCTCTGGATGCGCAGGGTCTCGCGCACGCTGAAGAAGGGGTCGAACACGAGCTCCTGCGGCACCACGCCGAGCGCCTTGCGTGCGGCGGCGTAATCGTCGACCACGTCGTGGCCGTGCACCCGCACGCGCCCCGCCGTGGCACGGCCGAGGCCGGCCAGGATGCTGATCAGCGTGGTCTTACCTGCGCCGTTAGGGCCGAGCAGGCCAAAGAATTCGCCCGCTTCGATATCGAAGCTCACGCCCTGCAGGGCTTGCAGATCGCCGCGCGCGCCGGGGTAGGTCTTGGAGACGGAGTCGAAGCGAACGGCGGGCATGAAGGTCTCGGGCTCGGGCGTCGGATTGTAGGGAGCGCTTGTTCTCGCGCGCGCTCGGCCGATGCTGCGGCTCGGTCGGCCGAATGCCCCCGCGCCGGGCTCGTTGTTGGCGCGCAGCGGCTCGGTAACATGGCCCGCGTCAACCTGGTTTCTCACCGTCTGCCTCAATGAACCGGAGCCACCATGCCTGAGCTGAAAGCCGCCTTCGACCAAGCCGTCGCCGACTCCAAGGCCTTGCCGGAAAAACCGGACAACATGACGCTGCTCAAGATCTACGCGCTCTACAAGCAGGCCACCGCCGGCGATGCAGACGGCGCACGCCCGGGCTTCGCCGACATGGTCGGGCGCGCCAAGTGGGATGCCTGGAACGAACAGAAGGGCAAGGACAAGGAGGGCGCGATGCAGGACTACATCGATCTGGTCGAGTCCTTGAAGGGCTGAGCCCTCAGGCTTTCTTCGAGGCCTTTTTGTGCATCTTGTCAGGCGCTTTGGCCGGCGGCTGCTTTTGCGCGACCGCCCTGCCGCGCGGCCCCTCGGCAGCCAGCAGCGTGTCGAGGTTTTTTTCGATCTCGGCCTCGATCTTCGGCTGAAAGGCACCGAGCAGCAGCCCGAGCTTCGCGTCGATGTCGAAGCCGTCCGCACTCACCCGCAGCGTGCCGGCCACGCCGCTGCGCGTGAAGTGAACGGTGTCTTCGCAGTCGCCCTTTTCCACCGTGCATTGCATCCCGAACTTCTGTTCGGCCTGCTCGGCCCATTGCCAAGCCACTTCGCGGGCCCGCTCCAGGCCGAGCCGGTGCTTGCGCTGCAGGGAAATGTCGGGCATCGCGGGTTTCTTTCTTGTCAAGACGGCGGCGCCGGATCGAGTGCGGCGAGTGTCGCGCGGCGCTCCTCCTTGGGCAAGGCGGCAAGGCGCTCGACCTCGGCGTAGAAGCGGGGGAAGTCGCGGCCCTCGGCTTCAAACAGCGCTTCGAAGGCGGGGACCAGCGCGTTGTAGGCGGCCTGCACGCCGAGGCTGGCGTTGTTGGCGTTGTCAAACCAGGCGTCGTAGCCGCGGTAGCCGTCCCACGGGCCGTCCTTGAGGCGCTGGTGTTCGGCGCGCATTTGCGCCATCACCTCGGCCTTGGCGCGGCGCTTGTCGGCGTCGCTGGCGTCGCTTTCGTAAACGGCCTCCAGCCGTTGGCGCGTGGCGAGTGCCAGCGCCTTGAAATCGCGGCGGCGGGCGTCGTAGCGCCGGTATTGCTCGCGCGCCGCCTCGTCGGCGTGCTGGTGCAGCCAGCGCGTCCCGCCGAGGCGTTCGACCGCCGTTGCGAAGCTTTCGTTGAACTCGGTGTCGTCCTTGGCATAGGCGACCTGATGCGCCAGTTCGTGAAAGATCAGCCGCGCCAGTTCGCCTTCGGGGTAGCGGATGAAAGTGCTGAGCAGTGGGTCGGCGAAGTAGTCGAAGGGCAGCTTGCCGAGGGTCGAGTACGCCGGTACGCCGTACACGCTGGCCTCCAGACCGGCGCCGCGCAACTCGCCCGCAAGTGCCACGGCGCCCTCGCGCTCGAAGTAGCCGCGATAACCGACGCAGCCGACCACCGGAAAGCACCAGGTCTTCAGCGCCAGCGACAGCTCGGGCGCTGCCACCACGTTCCACAC
>NZ_JACDCU010000401.1 GCF_013817365.1 Methylibium sp.
ACCTCGACCACCGAGGCGCAGTGGGGGCCGACAAGATGATGGGCGACGGCGCCGGCATCCTGATCCAGATTCCCGACGAGTACTTCCGCGCCGAAATGGCGCTCCAGGGCATCGATCTGCCGCCACCGGGTGAATACGGCGTGGGCATGATCTTCCTGCCCAAGGAGCATGCCTCCCGGCTGGCCTGCGAACAGGCTTTGGAGCGCGCGGTACGCGTCGAAGGCCAGGTGCTGCTCGGCTGGCGCGATGTGCCGGTCGACCGCAACATGCCGATGTCGCCCACCGTGCGCGCCAAGGAGCCGGTGATCCGCCAGATCTTCATCGGCCGGGGCACCGACGTGATCGTGCCCGACGCGCTCGAACGCAAGCTCTACGTGATCCGCAAGACTGCCAGTAGCGCCATCCAGGCGCTCAAGCTCACGCACAGCCACGAGTACTACGTGCCCAGCATGAGCTGTCGCACCATCATCTACAAGGGCCTGTTGCTGGCCACGCAGGTCGGCACCTATTACAAGGACCTGCACGACGAGCGCACCGTCTCCGCGCTCGCGCTGGTGCACCAGCGCTTCTCGACCAACACCTTCCCCGAATGGCCGCTGGCCCACCCCTACCGGATGGTCGCCCACAACGGCGAAATCAACACCGTCAAGGGCAACTTCAACTGGATGCGTGCGCGTGAAGGTGTGATGAAGTCGCCCGTGCTGGGCGAGGACCTGCACAAGCTCTACCCGATCAGCTTCGAGGGCCAGTCCGACACTGCCACCTTCGACAACGCGCTCGAGCTGTTGACGATGAGCGGCTACCCGCTCGCTCAAGCCGCGATGATGATGATCCCCGAGGCCTGGGAGCAGCACGCCACGATGGACGAGCGCCGCCGCGCCTTCTACGAATACCACGCCGCCATGCTCGAGCCCTGGGACGGCCCGGCCGCCATGGTCTTCACCGACGGCAAGCAGATCGGAGCCACGCTCGACCGCAACGGTTTGCGCCCCGCGCGCTACATCGTCACCGACGACGACCTGGTGGTGATGGCCTCGGAGTCGGGCGTGCTGCCCATTCCCGAAAACCGCATCGTCAAGAAGTGGCGCCTGCAGCCCGGCAAGATGTTCCTCATCGACTTGGAGCAGGGCCGCATCGTCGACGACGAGGAGCTCAAGACCCAGTACGCCTCGGCCAAGCCCTACCGGCAGTGGATCGAGAACGTGCGCATCAAGCTCGAGGCGATCGAGGCGCCGGCCGACGTGGCCGCTGCCGCGCCAGCCTTCGGCGAGAGCCTGCTCGACCGCCAGCAGGCCTTCGGCTACACGCAGGAAGACCTCAAGTTCCTGATGAGCCCGATGGCGCAGGCGGGCGAGGAGGGCATCGGCTCGATGGGCAACGACTCGCCGCTGGCGGTGCTGTCGGACAGGAACAAGCCGCTCTACAGCTACTTCAAGCAGATGTTCGCCCAGGTCACGAACCCGCCGATCGACCCGATCCGCGAGGCCATCGTGATGTCGCTCAACAGCTTCATCGGCCCCAAGCCCAACCTGCTCGACATCAACGCCGTCAACCCGCCGATGCGGCTCGAGGTGGCGCAGCCGATCCTCGACTTCGCCGACATGGCGCGGCTGCGCTCGATCGAAAAGCACACCTCCGGCAAGTTCAAGTCTTACGAGCTCGACATCGTTTATCCGCTGGCCTGGGGCGACGAGGGCGTCGAGGCGAAACTGGCTTCGCTGTGTGCGGAGGCAGTGGACGCCATCAAGAGCGGTCATAACATCCTCATCATCACCGACCGCCGCATGAACCGCGAGCAGGTCGCGATTCCGGCGCTGCTGGCGTTGTCGGCGATTCACCAGCACCTGGTGCGCGAGGGCGTGCGCACGACGGCCGGCCTCGTTGTCGAGACCGGCTCGGCACGCGAAGTCCATCACTTCGGGGTGCTGGCGGGCTATGGCGCGGAAGCGGTGCACCCGTATCTCGCCATGGAAACGCTGGCTGCGCTGCACAGCGGGCTGTCGGGCGCGCTGAGCGCCGAGAAGGCCCTCTACAACTACGTCAAGGCGATCGGCAAGGGCTTGTCGAAGATCATGTCCAAGATGGGCGTGTCGACCTACATGTCGTATTGCGGCGCACAGTTGTTCGAGGCGATCGGCCTGGACAAGCCGCTGGTCGAGAAGTACTTCCGCGGCACCGCCTCGCAGGTCGGCGGCATCGGCGTGTTCGAGGTGGCCGAGGAGGCGATCCGCATGCACCGCACGGCCTTCGGCGACGACCCGGTGCTCGAGAGCATGCTCGATGCCGGCGGCGAATATGCTTGGCGGGTGCGCGGCGAAGAGCACATGTGGACGCCCGACGCGATCGCCAAGCTGCAGCACAGCACGCGCGCTAACAAGTACGAGACCTACAAGGAATACGCGCAGCTCATCAACGACCAGTCGCGTCGGCACATGACCTTGCGCGGCCTGTTCGAGTTCAAGGTCGATCCAAGCAAGGCGGTGCCGCTCGACGAGGTGGAGCCGGCATCCGAGATCGTCAAGCGCTTCGCGACGGGTGCCATGTCGCTGGGCTCCATCTCCACCGAGGCGCACAGCACGCTGGCCATCGCCATGAACCGCATCGGCGGCAAGAGCAACACGGGTGAGGGAGGTGAAGACCCGGCCCGCTATCGCAACGAGCTCAAGGGTATCCCGATCAAGCAAGGCACGCTGGTCAGCGAAGTGATCGGCGCCAAGGTGATCGAAGCCGACTACGCGCTGCAGGAAGGCGACTCGCTGCGCAGCAAGATCAAGCAGGTGGCGTCGGGCCGCTTCGGTGTGACCACCGAATACCTGGTCTCGGCCGACCAGATCCAGATCAAGATGGCCCAAGGCGCGAAGCCGGGCGAGGGCGGGCAGTTGCCGGGCGGCAAGGTGTCCGACTACATCGGCTTCCTGCGCTACTCGGTGCCGGGCGTTGGCCTGATCTCGCCGCCGCCGCACCACGACATCTACTCGATCGAGGACCTGGCGCAACTGATCCACGATCTCAAGAACGCGAACCCGCGAGCGAGCGTGAGCGTCAAGCTCGTATCCGAGATCGGGGTGGGCACCATCGCGGCCGGGGTGGCCAAGGCCAAGAGCGACCACGTGGTCATCGCCGGCCACGACGGCGGCACGGGGGCCTCGCCTTGGTCATCCATCAAGCACGCGGGCACGCCGTGGGAACTGGGCCTGGCCGAAACCCAGCAGACCCTCGTGCTCAACAACCTGCGCGGGCGCATTCGCGTGCAGGCCGACGGCCAGATGAAGACCGGTCGCGACGTGGTGATCGGCGCGCTGCTCGGCGCCGACGAGTTCGGATTCGCCACCGCACCGCTGGTGGTCGAGGGCTGCATCATGATGCGCAAGTGCCACCTCAACACCTGCCCTGTTGGCGTCGCCACGCAAGACCCGCTGCTGCGCGCCAAGTTTCAGGGCAAGCCCGAGCACGTCGTCAACTTCTTCTTCTTCGTGGCCGAAGAGGCGCGCCAGATCATGGCGCAACTCGGCATTCGCAAATTCGACGAGCTGATCGGCCGCGCCGATCTGCTCGACACCAAGAAGGGCATCGGCCACTGGAAGGCGCGCGGCCTGGACTTCTCGCGGGTTTTCCACCTGCCACAGGTCGCCGCCGAGGTGCCCCGCCGCCAAGTGGAGGAACAGGACCACGGCCTCGCGAAGGCGCTCGACATCAAGCTGATCGAGAAGTGCCGGGCCGCCATCGACCGCGGCGAAAAGGTGCATTTCATGGAGGAGACGCGCAACGTCAACCGCACGGTCGGCGCCATGCTCTCCGGCGAGCTGATCCGCCACCGGCCCGAGGGGCTGCCCGACCACACCAT
>NZ_JACDCU010000402.1 GCF_013817365.1 Methylibium sp.
CCTCGCTCTTGCCGAACAGCTTGTTGATGAATCGCTTGATCATGGGAACAGGTTCAGGAGAGGCCAGCCGCGCTCGCGCGCGATGGCCTCGAGGGCGGGTGACGGATTGGTCGCCACCGGGTGCGTAGCGAGATCGAGCAGTGGCAGGTCGTTGGTCGAGTCGCTGTAGAAGCTCACGCGCTCGAAGTCTTGCACACGCCGGCCGCTCTGCGCGAGCCATTGCTCGACTCTCGCGGTCTTGCCCTCGCGAAACGAGGGCACGCCCCGGATGCGGCCGGTCACGGCACCCGCGGCATCGCGCTCCAGTTCCACCGCGATCAGCGTCTCGACCTCGAAGGCCGCGGCGATCGGCCGCGTCACGAATTCGTTGGTGGCAGTGACGATGGCCAGCACGTCGCCGCGCTCGCGGTGCTCGCGCACGAGCGCCATGGCCTCTGGGCGCAGGGCCGGCGCGATGACCTCGCGCATGAAACGCGCGTGCGCGGCGGCCTGCTCGGCGAAAGGCCGCTCGCGCCAGGGGCGGGTGGCGAACTCGACGTACTCGGCGATGTCGAGCGTGCCGTCCTGGTAGGCGGCGTAGAAGGCGTCGTTGGCCAGGCGGTGGGTGCCGGCGTCGGCCCAGCCCAGGGTGACGACGAACTCGCCCCAGGCGTGGTCCGAGTCGAGCGGCAGCAGGGTGTGGTCGAGGTCGAACAGGGCGAGGTTCATGCGTTCGCGCCCTGGCGCTGTTGCTCGTCGCGCTCGGCGAGCATCTGTCGCACGAGCGGCACCGTCACCGCGCGCTGGTGGACCAGCGCAAACTCGTCGAGCGCATCGAGCAGCCGCATCAGCGAGCCGAGATCGCGCGCGAAGCGGGTCAGCAGGTAGGCGACGACCTCCTCGGTGAGCACGATGCCGCGCCGCCCTGCTTCGCGCTTGAGCGCGTCGCGCGCTCGGGTTTCATCCAGCGGCTGAAGGTGGAACACCAGGCCCCAACCCAGCCGCGTGCGCAGGTCCTCGCGCACAGGCAGGTCCACCGGCGGCAGCCGGCCGGCCGCCACCACCGACGCGCCCAAAGCCTGCGCCTCGACGAAGAGCGCGAAGGCGGCATGCTGCTGGGCCGCGTCGAAGGCTTCGCAATCGTCGAGCAGGATCAGGCGCGTGTCCTCGTCGCAGACCCAGGGCAGGGGGGTCGACTGATCGAAGGCGCCGGCCGACCGGCCCTGCGCTGCGGCTTCGCGAGCGAGCGCGCGCAGCAGGTGGGTCTTGCCGGCGCCTGCACTGCCCCACAGGTAGATCGGTGCCGCGCCGGCGGTCGTGCCGCGCAATGCACCCAAGGCAGCGTCGTTCGCGCCGACGGCGAAGTTGCCGAAGCTCTGTTGCGGGCCGGGGCGCAGGCCCAGGGGCAACTGTTTCATGCGCCGGGCTCGACGGGGGTCGGTCCCTGATAGAGCGGGCTGCTCAGGTACAAGCGCCGGACGCGGTGCACCGCCACGGCGCCCACCGCGCTCACGGGCAGCGCCACCAGCACCCCGATGAAGCCGAACAACTGGCCGAAGGCGAGGAGCGCAAAGATCACCATGATCGGGTGCAGCCCGATGCGCTCGCCCACCAGCCGCGGCGTGAGGTAGAAACTCTCGACCACCTGACCGATGCCGTAGACGATGGCGACCGCCACGATGCCATACAGCCCGCCGAACTCCAGCAAACCGGCCAGCAGCGCCAGCACGCAGCCCAGCCCGAAGCCGATGTAGGGAATGAACACCGCGAGGCCCGTGAACACGCCCACTGGCACGGCCAGGTCGAAGCCGAACAGCGCCAGACCGGCGCTGTAGAACACCGCCAGGATGCCCATCACGAGCAACTGGCCGCGCAGATACTGGCCGAGCATGTGGTCGCATTCGGCCATGAAGCCGTCGACGTTGGCGCGAAAGCGGGGCGGCACGAGGCTGCTGGCACGTTTGACGATGCCGTGCCAGTCCATCAGCACGTAGAACAGCACCACCGGCAACAGGATCGCCGTGCCCACGAAGCCGAGCACGAAGCTACCGCCGATTCGCAGCGAACTCATGACGGTGTTGACCCAGCCCTCGGTGTTGTCGCTGAGGTTGGTGAGCACGAAGGTGCGGACGCTGGCGACGTCGAGATCGATGTCGATCCCGAAGCGCGCCAGCAGTGGCGTCAGCCAGTCGTCCAGGCGCGTGAGCAGCACCGGGATCTGGTCGCGCAGGGCCGGCAACTCGCGCACCAGGATCGGCACGATCAGCAGCAGCACCGCGAGCACGGTGGCCAGCGCCAGCACCTCGACGATCAGCGCGGCCAGTGCGCGCGGTACGCCGCCGCGCGCCAGCCGGTCCACGACGGGGTGCAGCGCGTAGCCGAGCACCAGCGCGACCACGAACGGGGACAGGACCGGGCCCAGCAGCCAAAGCGCCAGCGCCGTCAATGCGCCGATGGCCAACCAGCCGAGGCCATGGATTTGTGCGGGGGTGAGGGTCATGCGTGGGTGGCTCGGAGAGCGAAGCTGTCCGCCTGCGGGGGACGCAATTGGAGGGCAGGTAAGGCGCCGCGGGTGCGGCATTTTATCGGCGGACGCCCAGGCTCCAGCCGTGGATTTCGGGCGGGAGGCAGTCAGCCCGAGGCCGCCGCCGCGCGCCGGCCTGCGGCGGCTCAGTGCAGCGACGGCCTGCCTTGCGCCCGCAGTTCGGCGGCGCGCTCGGCGATCGCCCGGCGGTCCTTGGCCTGAGGGCTGTGCGTGACGTAAGAGTCGAGATCGTCGGCCGCAGCGTCGTACACACCCAGCTCGGCCTGCGCCAGACCGCGGTCGCGGCGCTCGTCCCATTCGCGCGGCAGCAGCACCACCAAGCGCTGCTGCACGGCCAGCAGGCGAGGCCAGTCTTCGGCGCTGCGGTGAATTTCCTTCAGATTGCGCAACATGCGCGCCAGCACCTCGCGCGGCGTGGCCGACTGCAGGAAGAGGCCCAGCGGCATGTCGAACTCGCCGAGCAGTCCCTGGCGGCGCTTGTAGGGCGCGAGCCGCTCGTCGAGCTCGTCGCGGGAGAGCGACTGGCCGGTGAAGGGATCGATCACCACCTCGCCCTGTGGCATCTTGACCTTGACCAGGAAGTGCCCGGGAAAGGCGACGCCGCGTGCGTTCAGGCCGATCTGCGAAGCCAGTTCGATGTAGATGACCGCCAGCGAAATCGGAATGCCTCGCCGCGTGCGCAGCACCTCGTGCAGGTAGCTGTTGTCGCTGGCGTAGTAGTCGTTGATGTTGCCGGCGAAGCCGAGGTCGTGGAAGAAATAGCGATTGAGCAGGCGCAACTGCTGCACCGGCACGGCGTCGCGCGGAATGCGGCGCTCGAGCGTGCGGGCGAGCGCGTCGATTTCGGCCAGCACCGATTGGGTGTCGAGCACCGGGTGCTCGTCGAGCGCGAGCGAGACGGCCGCTTCGGTGAGAGACAGGCTGCCGTCATCGGCCACCAGTGCGGCAAAGTACTCCAGCGCGGTCGGCACTTCGACGGAAAACGGGGCAGGCATGAAGCCAGTTTAGGCCAGCCCCATCGCGACGCGGCAGAGGGCGCGCGTGGCCGATCAGCGGCTGGCCTTCTTTTTCACGTCATCGGCGGTGTCTTCGATCTTGTCGCCAGCGCGCTCGACCTGGTCGCCCACCTTCTCGGCTGCGTTGTCCAGTTGCTTGCCGGCGCGCTCGGCCGGGCCCTCGGCGGGCTGGCAGGCGGCCAGGGCGAAGAGGGCGCTCAGCGCCATCACGCTCAATGTGTTGCGGGCGATGTTCATGCGGTGTCCTTGTGTCTTGCGGCGCCGGCGCGGAGCGCGTCGGCTGCAGCGCACTGTAGGC
>NZ_JACDCU010000063.1 GCF_013817365.1 Methylibium sp.
CTCACGGCCGAGCTGGTGAACATGATCACGGCGCAGCGCAGCTATCAGGCCAATGCGCAGACGATCAAGACGCAGGATTCGGTGCTGCAGACGCTGGTGAATCTGCGCTGAGTAGCCCTTCAGGGAGCCGACGATGGACCGCATGATTTATCTGTCGATGTCGGGCGCCAAGGCGACCATGCAGCGCCAGGAGGTGCTCGCCAACAACCTCGCCAATGCCTCGACCACCGGCTTTCGCGCCGAGTTGCAGGCCATGCGCGCGGTGCCCGTGCGCGGCGACGGCGCTTCCACCCGCGTGTATGCGCTGGAAACAACCACCGGCTACGACCCCAGCCCGGGGCCCGTCACCAACACCGCCCGGGCGCTCGATGTGGCGATGCAGGGAGATGCCTGGCTGAGCGTGCAGGCGCTCGACGGCACCGAGGCCTACACCCGCATGGGATCGCTGCAGGTCAACGCCGAAGGCACTCTCGTCACCTCGGGCGGCATGACCGTGCTCGGCGATGGCGGGCCGATCGTGCTGCCGCCGAACACGGCGCCAGCCATTGCCAGTGACGGCACGGTCAGCGTGACGCAGCCGGGCGGTGCAGTCGAGCCGATCGGCCGGCTTAAGCTCGTGACGCCTGAGGCGCCGCTCGTGCGCGGCAACGACAGCTTGTTCCGCAATCCCGACGGCGACTTGCCGGCCGACCCGAACGCACGCCTGCAGGATGGCGCGCTCGAAGGCAGCAACGTCAACCCGATCGAGAACATGGTGGCGATGATCGCCGCCGCCCGGCAGTTCGAAGCGCAGATGAAGATGCTGCAGACGGCCGAGACGGACGAGCAGGTCGCCGGCAAGTTGCTCTCGATGAACTGATCCGCGCCGCCGTCCAGAGGGCCAACAGGCCGCAAACTCAGGCCACGCGCGTCACCGACAGCTGTCGACGATGCGGGCGGCACCTCAGCGCCGCCCGCGCCGCATGTCAGCGTGCGGCTGCTGCGTCCGCCTTGGCCTTGGCCTCAGTGGCCTTGGCGTCGGCCATGCAAGTGTCCTTGGCGTTGCCCGACTGGGCGTCGCACTTTTCCTTGGCCACTTCGTAGGCCGTCTCGGCCCTGACTTCAGCGAGTTCGCGTGCGTCTTCGGCTTTGCCGCTGCGCTTGTGCTTCAGCTCGGCTTCGGCCACCTTCTGGCGCGCTTCGGCTTCTTCCTCGCAAACGTCTTCGGCGTTGTCCTTGAGTGCATCGCAGCGCTGCTTGTCGGCCTTGTAACGGGCGTCGATCTCGTCCTTGGCGGTCCCGTACTGTTCGCTGCTCATCGTAGGCGTCGTCTGCGCGCTCGCCGCGAACGGCAGGCCGAGGGCGGCGGAGCACAGGAAAGCGATGAGTACTGATTGGCGTTTCATGGTGGTCTTCTCCAGTGTGTTCGGTGCTCACGCAGAGCATTCGACGTGCCTACTCCTCGCCCGGCGCCGGGAGTGCACGCTGCTCTCGTTGCGCGAGGTCGCGAACAAGGGCTCGAAGACCTTCCTTCTCCCGGCTTCGCATCCCTTCAGCCACCGCCATGATCGGCCGAGAAGGAGCACCCCGCCATGATGCGTTCACTGTGGATATCGAAGACCGGCATGGAGGCCCAGCAGACCCAGCTGGACCATATCTCGAACAACCTGGCCAACAGTGGCACCAACGGCTACAAGCGTTCTCACGCGGTGTTCGAGGACCTGATGTACCAGACGCTGCGCCAGCCCGGCGCGGCCAGCTCCGAGCAGACGCAGCTTCCCACCGGCCTGCAGGTCGGCCTGGGCACGCGCGCCGTGGCGACCTCGCGGCAGTTCAGCCAGGGCTCGCTGCAGCAGACCACCAACACGCTCGACGTGGCCATCAAGGGCCAGGGCTTTTTCCAGGTGCAGATGCCCGACGGCACCACCGGCTACAGCCGCGACGGCGCCTTTCAGGTCGATGCGCAGGGTCAGCTCGTCACCAGCAACGGCTTCGTGATCCAGCCTGGGATCGTGATCCCCGCCAACGCGCAAAGCGTGACCATCGCCGCCGATGGTCAGGTCGGCGTGTCGCTGGCCGGTCAGGCCGCGCCGCAGGTCGCCGGGCAGATCCAGCTTGCCAGCTTCGTCAACCCGGCCGGCCTGGAGCCGCGCGGCCAAAATCTTTATGCCGAAACCGCCGCTTCGGGCACGCCCAACGAGGGCGCGCCGGGCGCCGACGGGCTGGGCTCGCTGGCGCAGGGTTTCGTCGAGACCAGCAACGTCAACGTGGTGGAGGAGCTGGTCGCGATGATTCAGACCCAGCGCGCCTACGAACTCAATTCCAAGGCGATCCAGACGAGCGACCAGATGCTGCAGCGTCTGGCGCAGCTGTGAGCCGGGGGCTCGCGAGCGCACTGCGAGTGCTGCTCGCGGCGCTGCCGCCGCTGCTGCTCGGCGCCTGCTCGGCGCTCGTGCCGAAGGTCGAAGTGGCCGACACCGCGCCGGTGCGCCCGGCGGTGATCGTCGCGCCGCCGATCAACAACGGCGCGATCTTTCAGCCCAGCGCTTACCGCCCCCTCTTCGAGGACCACCGCGCACGGCTGGTCGGCGACACCATCACGGTGCAGATTGTCGAGAAGGTCGCGGCCAGCCAGACCTCGAGCAGCTCGATCGACAAGACCGGCAACGTCAAGGCCGGCATCACCGCGGTGCCCTTCTTCTCGCCCAGTTCCTTTACGCGCGCCGGCGCCAGCGGCAGCTCGAGCAACAGCTTCGAAGGCACCGGCACCACCGAGAGCGCCAACACCTTCACCGGCACCATCACCGCCACCGTGGTGGAGGTGCTGCCCAACGGCCACCTCATCGTCGCCGGTGAGAAGCAGATCGGCGTCAACCACAACGTGGACGTGCTGCGCTTTTCCGGCCAGGTCGACCCGCGCGCCATCCGCCCGGGCAACTCGGTCGCCTCGGCACAGATCGCCAACGTGCGCATCGAGCAGCGCGGCCGCGGGGCGCAGGCCGAAGCGCAGGCAATAGGCTGGCTTGCACGCTTCTTTTTGAGCGTTCTGCCGATCTGATGCTCCTCAGAATGGGTGGCAATCCGCACGGAAAGTCCACCGCCATGAACCGCCACACCCCCCACCGCACCGCGCTTGCCGACCGACTGCTGCGCGCGCTGATCGCGCTGGCCTTCATCGTCGCCAGCGCCGCGCTGTGGTGGCCGCACGAGGCCGGCGCCGCCCGGCTCAAGGAAGTGGCCTCGGTGCAGGGCGTGCGCAGCAACCAGCTGGTGGGTTACGGCCTCGTGGTGGGCCTGGACGGCACCGGCGACCAGACCACGCAAACCCCTTTCACCACGCAAAGCCTGGCGGCCATGCTGCAGCAGCTCGGCGTGACCGTGCCGCCCGGCACGCGCATCCAGCTCAAGAACGTGGCCGCGGTGCTGGTCACCGCCAGCCTGCCGCCGTTCGCGCAGCCGGGGCAGCAGATCGACGTGACCGTGTCGTCGCTCGGCAATGCCAAGAGCCTGCGCGGGGGCACGCTGATCGCCACGCCGCTTCGGGGCGCGGATGGCGAGATCTACGGGCTGGCGCAGGGCAACCTGGTCATCGGCGGCGCGGGTGCATCGGCCGGCGGCTCCAAGGTGCAGGTCAACACGCTCAATGCCGGGCGGGTGCCTTCGGGCGCCACGGTCGAGCGCGCGGTGCCCACGCCACTGGCGCAGGGCGACGCGATCCAGCTCGACCTCAATGCCTTCGATTACTCCACCGCCCGCGAAGTCGCGCGCGTCATCAACACGAAGATGGGGCAGGGCAGCGCGCAAGCGCTCGACGGCCGCACGGTGCGCGTGCTCATGCCGGCCGAGGCGCATGCGCGCGTGGGCTTCATGGCCGACATCGAGAACCTCGAGATCGCGCTCGCCCCGCCGGCCGCGAAGGTGGTCATCAATGCGCGCACCGGCTCGGTGGTGGTGAACCAGGCCGTCACGCTCAGCGCCTGCGCGGTGGCGCACGGCAGCCTCTCGGTGACCATCAGCGCGCAGCCCGTCATCAGCCAGCCCGGCCCGTTGTCCGGCGGCCAGACCGTGGTGGCCGAGCAGGCCGACATCGCCATCCAGCAGCAGGCCGGCTCCTTGATCCAGATGCCTGCCGGCACCCAGCTCACCGACGTGGTGACCGCCCTCAACTCGCTCGGCGCCACGCCGCAGGAGCTGTTGGCGATCCTGCAGGCCATCAAGGCGGCGGGGGCGCTCAACGCCGAGCTCGAGGTCATATGAGAACCGTCGGCCTCGACGCCAATGCTCTTCGCTCGCTTCAAGCCAGCGCCGGCAGCAACCCGCGCGCGGCCATCGCCGAGACGGCCAAGCAGTTCGAATCGCTCTTCATGCAGGAGCTGATGAAGAGCATGCGCCAGGCGACGCTCGCCAGCGGCATGCTGGACAACTCGGGCACGAAGATGGGGACCGAGTTGCTGGACAGTCAGTTGGCGCAGAAGTTGACGGGGTTGCCGGGGGGGCTGAGCGCGATGATTGCGCGGCAGTTGGAGAGGCAGGTGGGGGGTGGTGAGGCCGCTGACCCTCACCCCAGCCCTCTCCCAAAGGGAGAGGGAGTAACGCGGAGTGCACCGCAGGCCCAAGTCTGGAACCGCCTGCCCGGCGCATCTCGCGCCGAGAACTTCATCGCCCGACACAGCGAATCCGCGGAGAAGGCCTCGGCCGACACCGGCATTCCGGCCGCCTTCATCCTGAGCCAGGCCGCACTCGAATCCGGCTGGGGCAAGCGCGACATCCGCCACGCCGACGGCAGCGCCAGCCACAACCTGTTCGGCATCAAGGCCGGTGCCAACTGGAAGGGCGCGGTCGCCGAAGTCACGACCACTGAATACATCGACGGCGAGCCGCGCAAGGTGACCGCGAAGTTCCGCGCCTACGTCTCGCCCGAGGAATCCTTCCGCGACTACGCGCAGCTCATCAAGACCAGCCCGCGCTATGCCGGCGTGGTGGAGCAGGGCGGCAGCGCCCAGGGTTTTGCCACCGGCCTGCAGCGCGCCGGCTATGCCACCGACCCGGCCTACGCCGACAAGCTCGGCCGCGTGATCAACACCACGCTCAGGCTGCAACGAGACCTGACGACGTGAGGCCGCGCATGCACCATCGGGCCGCTCTCACGCACACTGCAAGGAGCCCAGCATGGCCGGCCTGATGTCCCTCGGCACCCGTGCCATGTTCGCCAATTACGCGGCGCTGCAGGCCACAGGCTCCAACATCTCCAACGCCAACACGCCCGGCTATTCGCGCCAGCAGGTGGAGCTTTCCACGGCGGGTGGGCAATACACCGGCGCCGGCTTCTTCGGCAATGGCGCACAGATCGACAGCGTCACGCGCGCCGCCGACTCCTTTCTCACCCGCGCCGCGGCGGCCTCCAAGTCGCAGGCCGCCTTCGACGCCACGCACCTCGAGCAACTCAAGCGCCTGGAGTCGGTGTTCCCGCCCGGCGAGTCGGGCATCGGCTTTGCGGCGGGCCAATTGCTCAACGCCTTCGTCGATGTGGCCAACCGCCCGCAGGACGCCGCCGCGCGCCAGGTCGTGCTCGCCCGCACGGAAGAGCTGACCTCGCGCCTGCGTGCCGCGGGCGGGCAGATCGACACGCTGCAGTCCGGCGTGGCGCAGGATTTCAGGACGTCCATCGCCACGGTCAACACGCTCGCGCAGCGCGTGGCCGACATCAACAAGCAGATCGCCTCCGCGCTCGGCACCGGCCACACGCCCAACGACCTGCTCGACCAACGCGACCAGCTCGTCAGCGAGATCAGCGGCTTCGTGCAGGTCAGCACCATCACGGCCGACGACGGCACGCTCGGCCTCTTCATCGGCGGCGGCCAACGCCTGGTGCTTGGCGGCAGTGCGCTCGAACTCAAGGCCATGCCCGACCTCTACGACCCGGCCAAGGTGCGCCTGGGCGTGCGCGAGGGGGGCGTCGATCGCGGGCTGCCCACTGGCTCGCTCGGCGGCGGCAGTCTCGCCGGCCTGTTGGCGTTTCAGGACGACGACCTCACCGACGCCCAGGGGCTGGTGGGCCGCATGGCCGCGGCGATCGCCGGCAGCCTCAATGAACAGCAGGCGCTCGGTCTCGACCTGCGCCAGCCCGCCGGCAGCGGCGCGCCGCTCATGAACGTGGGTGCGCCGCGCGTGCTGCCCGCTTCAACCAACACCGGTGGCAGCACGGTCGGCGTGCAGGTCACCCACCCGGCGCAACTGCAGGCCAGCGACTACGAACTGCGCGCCGACCCGGCCGCTGCCGGGAGCTATCTGCTTACCCGGCTGTCCGACGGCATGGTGCGCAGCGTCGCCTCGGGCGACACCATCGACGGCTTCGCGATCGACGTGGGCACGCCCGCGCCGGCCGCCGGCGACCGCTTCCTGTTGCAGCCGGTGAGCCGCGCGGCGCAGGGCGCCAGCCGCGCACTCGACGATCCCAAGGGCATCGCCGCCGCCGCGCCGCTCACCGCCACGGCGAATGCGACCAACGAAGGGACTGGCAGCGTGGCGAGCGTCAAGGTCACCAACGCCTGGCCGCTTTCGGCCGCAGGCGACGCCGCCAACACCGGCGGTGCCGCGCTCGCACTGCGCGTCTACGACCGCAACCAGCTGAAGCCGCAGTTGCCGATCAGCCTGAGCTTCGCCGCCTCGGGCAGCGATCTCGCCTACACCTGGAACCAGCCTGGCGCCACGCCCGCTTCGGGTACCGGCATCTGGGACGCGCAGCAGCCGATCCGCATCAACGGCGTGGCCATCGACGTCGCCGGCACGCCGGCTGCAGGCGACAACTTCGACATCGCGGCCATGCCGCAAGCGCCCACCGAAATCAGCTTCTCGCTCGACGCCAGCAACCGCCTGCAATACACGTGGACGCAGGCCGGCGCAACGCCCGCCAGCGGCACGGGCCTGTGGGATTCGAGCGCGCCCGTTCGCCTCAATGGCGCCGATCTGCGCCTGAACGGCGTGCCGCAGCCGGGCGACAGCTTCAGCGTCTCGCCGGCCGCGTTCTCCGCCTCCAACAACGGCAACGCACTCGCATTGCTCGACCTGCGCGACGCCGGCATCGTGGGCGAGCAACGCCTGGCCGACGGCAGCATCTCCGCCGGCGAAAGCATCACCAGCGCCTATGCCAGCGCGCTGGCCGACATCGGCGTGCGCGTGCAGAGCACCAAGGCGTCGAGCAACATTTCGACCGCCGTCGCGGCCAACGCCGACGCTGTAAAGGCGGCGGCAACGGGCGTCAACCTCGACGAAGAGGCGGCCCGGCTCATCCAATACCAGCAGGGCTACCAGGCCGCGGCGAAGATCCTGCAGGTCGCGCAGAGCGTGTTCGACACGCTGCTGTCGGTCACAGGCCGTTGACACCCGACGCACCGAGGACACCCACCATGCGCCTGAGTACAGCCCACACCTATGACGCCGGCATCGACAACCTGCAGCGCCGCCAGCTCGAGCTGGCCGAGCAGCAGATGCAGATGACCAGCGGCAAGCGCGTCAACCGCGCCAGCGACGACCCCACCGCCGCCGCCCGCGCCGAACGCGCCATGGCCCTGGAAGCGCGCAGCGTCGCCAGCCAGCGCGCCGTGGAAGCCAGCCGCAATGCCATGCAGACCGGCGAAAGCGCGCTCGGCGACGCCACCGAACTGCTGCAGCAGGCCCGCGAGACGCTGGTCGCCGCCGGCAACGGCAGCTACAGCGACAGCGAGCGCAGCAGCCTTGTTCAGGCGCTGCGCGGCATCCGCAACCAGCTCTTCGCTGTCGCCAACCGCTCCGACGGCAGCGGTGGCTTCGTCTTCGGCGGTCAGGGTTCGAGCGCGCCGCCCTTCGTGGAGCGGCCGCTGCCCGAGGGCGTGGCCTTCGTCGGCACCGCCGGCCAGACCGTCGTGGCTTCGGGCGAAGCGCTTCCGGTCACGCTGGACGGCGAGGCGGCCTGGCTGCAGGCTCGCACCGGCAACGGCGTGTTCGAGACGCAGGCCACCACGCAGGGCGGCAGCGCCTGGATTGACGCCGGCAATGTGGGCGACCCCGCCGCCGTGAGCGGCAATCCCTACTCGCTGAGCTTCAGCGTCGATGCCGCCGGCGTCGCCACCTACACCGTGCTGCAGGACGGCTTGCCGACGGCGCTGACGAACGTGGCCTACCAGAGCGGCACGGCGATCGAGATCGACGGCCTGTCCTTCAAGATCACCGGCCAGCCGGCCGACGGCGACCAGTTCGACGTCGTGCCTTCCGAGGCCAGCCTCAACGTCTTCAAGATGCTCGATCGCGCCGCCATTGCGCTGGAAACGCTGGGCCTCAATGGCGGCCAGGTCACGCAGGCCGTGACGCTGGGCTTGCGCGACATCGACGCCTCGCTCGGGCGCCTGCAGTCGCAGCGCGCGCTGGCCGGCGAAGCCCTCAACCGCATCGACGGCGTGGAAGACCGCCTGGCCGCCGTGAAACTCGGCGCCAAGGTCGAGCGCTCGTCGGCGGAAGATCTCGACATGGTCGAGGCGATATCGAAATTCCAGCAGCAGCAGACCGGTTACGAAGCCGCGCTCAAGTCGTATTCGATGGTGCAGCGCCTGTCGCTGTTCCAGTACATCAATCCGTGATCCGTGAAGCGTGAACGCCAGGGAGAGTCTTCGTGAGTGACAGCATCCTCAGCCAGGTGGCGCTGAGCTATTCGCCGATGGTCGACCGCCTGCGGGCGGTCACTGCCACGCGGCTGACCGTGTTTCCGCTCGTGCCCGGCGCGCCGCTCGATGCCGGCGCGCTGCTCGCCGAAATCGCCACCGTGTGGCCGCAGGGCGGCGCGCAGGTGTCGCTCAACGTGCTGAGCGAAAGCCTGCTGCAGGATCTGCTGGTGGCCGCGCCGAGCTCCAACGTGATGATCGAGATACCGGCCTTCATGGCGGCCGACGAGAACCACACCGAGGCGATCAAGGTGCTGCACGCCAGCGGCAACACCCTGCTCATCAAGGGCCGGCCGCTGCGCGAACTGCCGCGCGAAGTGCTGCCGTGCTTTCGGCATTCGATCATCGCGCTGGCCGACGACCGCCGTGTCGGCGAATCCAGTTCGCCGGCAGGGGTGAAACGCAACATCGGCTACGTGCAGTCCGGCGTGCGCACCATTGCCGACATGGAAGGCTCCTTCTCGCGCGGCGCCACCGCCGTGCTGGGCTGGCCCATGGACGACGTGTTCGCGCAGGAGGCCGCCAAGAGCGGCGACAAGGGCAAGACCGTCGGCACGGACCTGCAGGTCATCGTCGAGCTGATCCACCGCGTGGACCAGCACGAGCCGATCGAAAAACTCGAAGCCACGCTGCGCCGCGACCCGACGCTGGCCTTCAAGCTCATGCGCTACATCAACTCGCCGGCCTTCGGCCTGTCGGTGGAGATCAGCTCCTTTCGCCACGCCATCATGATGCTCGGCTACAACCGGCTCAAGCGCTGGCTCGCGCTGCTGCTGGCGACCGCCAGCAAGGACGCCAACCTCAAGCCGGTGATGTTCGCTGCCGTGCGCCGCGGCATGCTGATGGAAGAACTGGTGCGCCCGCTCGGCGACGACGAGATGAAGGGCGAGCTTTTCATCTGCGGCGTGTTCTCGCTGCTCGACCGGATGTTCCACCAGTCCTTTGCCGAGCTGCTGAAGACGCTTCCCGTGCCCGAGCGCGTGTACCAGGCGCTGGCCGAAAACAGCGGACCGTATCAGCCCTACTGCGCGCTGGTGCAGGCGGTGGAGGGTGACGAGCTGCAGCCCATCCGCGAGGCCTGCGACAGCCTGATCAGCGGGCCGAAGGAAATCAACCGCGCGCTGTTGCAGGCGCTGGCGACAGCGGCGCAGCTCGATTGAAGCGCCATGGCCGCAAGGCCGCGCCGAGTCCGTAGATGTGGGGCTCCACCGCCCGCGACTGCCCGTCGTACACGAAGGCGAGCCACTGCCGTTTGCGAAGCGCTGTTGCGATGGCCGCTGTCTTCGCATCAGCCCTGATCGCACCGGAGCCGGCGGCACCCATCGAGCCTCAACCCAACAGCCCCGGGTTGAGCTGCCAGAGCGAAAAATTGAGTGCCGACGCAAAGCTGACCCAAGCCAGGTAGGGCAGCAGCAGCGCCCCGGCCAGAGGCCGCACGCGCCAGAAGGCAAGCACCGTACCGAGAATCAGCGCCCAAAGCACGAGGATCTCGGCGAACGCCAGCCCGCCTTCGCGCCAGGCGAAGAAGAGCCAGGTCCACAGCGCGTTCGCGGCGAGCTGAACGAGAAAGAGGACGAGCGCCGTGCGTGCGCCGTCGAAGCCTCGCGCCCGCCACACCAGCCAGGCCGCCACGCCCATCATCAGGTACAGCACGCTCCACACCGGGCCGAACAACCAGGCCGGGGGCGCCCAGGGCGGGCGCTCGAGCTGTTGGTAGAAATCGCCGGCGTTGACCGACGCGAAGCCACCGATCGCCGCCGCCGCGAATGAGAGTGCAATCCAGCCCAGGAGGCCCAGCGCCTGCTTGCGAGTCCGATCCTGCATGCGGCTATTCCTTGTTGTAGCGAGCTTTCACCTTGCCGAGCGAAACCACGACGAGGCCCAGCCCGATGTAGGCAATCAGCAGGCCGAGGGCATTGATCATCGCCTGCCCGTAACCGATGGCGGACACGTCGATGAACGGATACGGATAGCTACCGATCGCCGCCCCCCGAGCGAGCGCGTAAGCCAGATACACCCCCGGATACGCGCTCCACACCAGCGGATCGGTCCAGCGCAGCGCCCCCTTCGGCAGCGCGAACCACCAGTACAGCACGTAACTCGCCGGCACCGCGTAATGCAACAGCACATCGGCGAGCCATTGCAGCCCCTGAGGCGCCCAGATGTGGCGCAGCAGCAGGTGGTAGGCCAGGCCGACGAAGGCGATGCTCGTGGCGACGCCCGCAGCGACCGAAGGGCGTTCGAACAAACGCCCGCCGGCCGATGCACGCGCCAGCAGCGGCAGCGCGAGTGCCAGGCAGACCAGCAGGTTGGTGAGGATCGTGAAGTAGCCGAAGTACGACACGACACCGAAGGCAAGAGACTGCCCGTTCGCCGACGCCAGCCGCAAGGACAGATAGAACTGCAGCAGCACACCGGCCGATGCGACGCCGGCCAAAACTCCCGTCACGAGGCTGCTGGGTTCGTTCCGTCGGTCGGCGGGCTCGCCCGGTGCAGCCGACATGTGGCTAAGGCGCTCGTTGGCCCAGCGCCGCTTCGATCTTCCTGTCGGTCTTGTACTGACTGAGCGCGTACACCGCCCAGATGGCCGCTGGAATCCAACCGATCAATGTGACCTGGAGGATCAGGCAGATGATTCCCGCAATGCGTCGGCCTATCGTGAAGAAGACGACGAAGGGCATGAAGATGGCGAGCAGCAGACGCATTCACAAACTCCGGTTGTTGATCGAAAAATGGGGTCGACCTACTTTTTGGGCATGTCGATGATCCGGGCCGAACCCGCAGCCGGCCTCGCGGGCGAGTTCGCCTTGCGCAGGAAGACCGGCGCGACCCTCCATTGCTGCCCGTTCTCGGTGATGACAGTGACCGACTTGCGGTTGTACTTGGCCACGATGCCCGACAGCAGCGGATGGCCCTCGGGCTGAAACGAGACCTTCTCGCCGATGCTGAACTCGAGCATGTGTGCATGGGCTCGCATCTGAGTGAGGAACTTCAGGCGCTCGACCACACGGTTGTTGAGGTCGATGAGTTCTTTCTCGGTCAGTTTGTCGATGTCGATCGGCATTGCGATGACCTCCGTTCCCGGTACTCGCGTTCAGCGAGCGACGACAAGCAGGGTCTCATTCATCGAGGAACCCGCCCTTGAAAAGACTCCACACCGTCCCGTCATGCAGATAGAAGCAACCATCGGAGCAGAAGTCCTTGCCGGGAAAGAACTCGCGGTAAGCGCGCGGAACAAGGCGAACGAGTTGTTCGTCCGTCAGTTCTTCCAATTGTTCGGGTGTGATGGGGCGACCGACCCGGAGATTTCGTGATTCCATGATGATGAAGAGCCGAGTCGAAAATTACGATGCCGAGGTTCGTAAGTGAGTGGCTGGCCCCGGCGCGCAGCGACAGGTTCGCTCGATGCTCGAGGTCGCTACCCGCCTTCATATCCCCAAACCTTGCCGACCTGCTGATGAGGCAAGCAGTACGAAGCCGATGACGTTGAGCGCACCAGCTCCCCAGAACGCGGACCGAAACGATGCCTTGCTCGACTTGTGACGCAGCATTTGCTGGGCCACGATGGCGCCCGGCGAAGCGCATGGGTATTCTTCTGAGTTGCAAGGGCCGACATCAATCGAGACGCGTTGCCAAGTAATGCGGAGGTTTACGAAGGGTTAAGCATTTGGTGACAGTGAAAGTACTTGACCCGTTCCGAAGGCAAATCCGCCTTGCATTAACTGGAAGCTGCTGCCGACCGGAAAATTGGGAAGCGCTGCTCTGGGAACAAGAAACTGAGCTTCCGCGCCCAGAGCTTCACCGACCATGTGACTCTCCAGTAGAGAGACGCGAACCGAGAAACCCTCTAATCCTGTGACGAAGAGGCAGTGAATTCGTCCGTCTTGCTCTCTCTTTGGCAGCTCGGGCTTCTGCTCTGAATGCAATTTGAGCTCGACGACTACTTGAGGAACAAATGGCAGTGAAGATGAAAAAGTCGGCGGCGCTGGCACCGAGGGTCTGAGTTTCTTGGCGAGGAAGGAGATGATGTTCCCGACAGTCGGAACCCACATGACCATAAGAAGGGTGCCGAGATAGTAGGTCGTTGACTGCGGGGCCGAGAAGCTTCTGAGCAGAGCGCCTGCCACCGCCGTGACGACGAGCGCGACAACAATGAAGAAGCGGCGAGAGGAAATGGTGCTCATGTTCCTTGGAGCAGTATGCGTTGC
>NZ_JACDCU010000064.1 GCF_013817365.1 Methylibium sp.
TGGGCAGCGTGGGCGCCACGGTGTGGCGCAACCTGCGCGCCGGCCACTTTGCCGGGCCGATCTACGCGCTCAATCCCAAGCACGACACGCTCGACGGCCAGGCCGTGCTCGCGCGTGCCGCCGACCTACCGCAGGCGCCCGACCTGGCCATACTGTGCACGCCGCCCGCCACGGTGCCGGGCCTGATCCACGAGCTCGGCGAGCGCGGCACGCGTGCGGCCATCGTCATGAGCGCGGGCATGGACGCGGCGCAGAAGCAGGCCGCACTGGACGCGGCGCGGCCCTACCTGCTGCGCCTGCTCGGCCCCAATTGTCTGGGCCTGCTGAGCCCGCACCTCGGGTTGAACGCCAGCTTCGCTCACACCGACGCGCTCCCGGGCGACGTGGCCTTCGTCTCGCAATCGGGAGCGTTGGTCACCGCTGTGCTCGACTGGGCCAAGTCGCGACGCATCGGCTTCTCGCACATGGTCTCGCTGGGCGAAAGCGCCGACGTCGATTTCGGCGACCTGCTCGACCACTTGGCAAGCGACCCGCACACGCGTTCCATCCTGCTCTACATCGAATCGATCACCGCGCCGCGCAAATTCATGTCGGCCGCGCGCGCGGCGGCGCGCAACAAGCGCGTCATCGTCGTCAAAGCGGGCCGGGCCGGCAAGGGCGTGCTGGCCGCCGCCTCGCACAGCGGCGCGCTGGCCGGCTCGGACCTGGTGTTCGACGCCGCCATCCGCCGCGCCGGCATGTTGCGCGTCGATACGCTGCAAGACCTGTTCATGGCGGCTGCGACCCTGGCGCGCTTTCGGGGTGGCGAGGCCGGCGGCGCCGACCGCGGCCTCACGCTGATGAGCAACGGCGGCGGCGCCGGCGTGATGGCGGCCGATGCGGCGGCGCTGGCCGGCATCACGCTCCCCGAACTGAGCGAGGGCCTGCGCCACAAGCTCGATGCGTTGCTGCCGCCGACCTGGTCGCATGCCAACCCCATCGACATCATCGGCGACGCCCCGGTGCAGCGCTACACCGACACGCTGCAGGCCCTGCTCGCCGACCGCGACACCGGCGCCGTGCTGTTCATGCACGCGCCGACCGCTATCGTGCGCAGCGACGACATCGCCCGTGCCTGTGCGCCGCTCGCGCGCCAGGCCGCCGGCCGGATGATGGCCTGCTGGCTCGGCGACGCCGCGGTGGCCGACGCACGGCGCGTCTTCGAGGAGGCCGGCGTGGCCGACTACGCGACGCCCGAGGAAGCCGTGCGCGCCTTCGCGATGCTGGCGACCTACCGAGACAACCAGACCCTGCTGCTGGAGGCGCCGACCGCGGACGAAAACGGCCCGCCCGACATCGCCACCGCCCGCGCGACCATCGCCGCGGTACTGGCCGATGGCCGCGACATGCTCGACGAGCTGGAAGCCAAAACCGTGCTCAAGGCCTACGGCATCCCCGTGGTGCCGACGCTGGCCGTCGGGCCCTCGGCCGCTGCGGCGGCCGAGGCGGCGCGCCAAGTCGGCTACCCGGTGGCGGTGAAGATCCTTTCGCCCGACATCAGCCACAAGTCCGACGTCGGCGGAGTGCACCTGAACCTGCGCGACGAAACCGCGCTGCGGCAGGCGGCCGAGCAGATGCTCGCCCGCGTGCGCGAGCGCATGCCGCACGCGCGCATCAGCGGCTTCACGGTGCAGGCCATGGTGCAGCGCGGGATGGCCCAGGAGCTGATCCTGGGCGCCAGTGTCGATCCGGTGTTCGGCCCGGTGCTGCTGTTCGGCCAGGGCGGCACCGCGGTCGAGGTGCTGGCTGACCGCGCCATCGCGCTGCCGCCCTTGAACCGCACGCTGGCCCGCGCCCTGGTCTCGCGCACCCGGGTCGCCAAGCTGCTCGCCGGCTACCGCGACCATCCGCCCGCCAAGCTCGATGCCATCTGCGACGCTCTGATCGCGCTGTCGCAGATGCTGGCCGACTTGCCCGAGCTGGCCGAGCTCGACATCAACCCGCTGTGGGCCGACCATGAGGGCGTGATCGCGCTCGATGCCCGCATGCGCGTGAGCCGCGCGCTCGGCGCCGGCACCGAGCGCTTCGCGATCCAGCCCTATCCGGCGCAGCTTGCCGAGACGCTCTCGTGGCAAGGCCGCGAGCTGCTGCTGCGCCCGATCCGCCCCGAAGACGAAGCGCTGCACCGCGCCTTCGTCGAGGACCTCGCGCCCGAGGACCTGCGCATGCGTTTCTTCAGCAGCCGACGCGAGTTGCCGCGCAGCGAGCTGGCGCGGTTGGTGCAGATCGACTATGCGCGCGAGATGGCGTTCATCGCCCTGGCCACCCGCCCCGACGGCGCCACCGAGACGCTCGGCGTGGTGCGCTCGGTGGCCGACCCCGACAACATCGAGGCCGAGTTCGCCATCATCCTTCGGTCGGACCTCAAGGGTCGCGGCCTCGGCCACCTGCTGCTGAGCAAGTTGATCGCCTACCTGAGGGGTCGCGGCACGCAAAGAATGGTCGGCGAGGTGCTGCGCGAAAACCAGCCGATGCGCGAGCTGGCACGCAGCATTGGCATGCATGTCGACGCCGAGGCGTCTGAGGGATCGTCGCTGCGCTACGTGCTCGAGCTGCAGCCCGCAGCCGAGGCCGGGCCCTCGTGATCGCGCTGCTCGAAGCCCATCGGGCCGGTCTGTACGCCAGGCAGCAGTGGCTGCCCAACATCGTGGCCGGGGCCATCGTCGGCGTCGTCGCACTGCCGCTGGCGATGGCGTTTGCCATCGCCTCGGGCGCGCGGCCCGAGCAGGGCATCTACACGGCCATCATCGGCGGCGCGCTGGTGTCGCTGTTCGGCGGCAGCCGGCTGCAGGTCGCCGGCCCGACCGGGGCCTTCATCGCCATCCTGTTCGGCATCAATGCCCAGTACGGCATCGCCGGCCTGCAGGTGGCCACCCTGATGGCCGGCGTGATGCTGGTATTGATGGGCGTGGCGCGCTTGGGCGGCGTCATCAAGTTCATACCGGCGCCGGTGATCGTCGGCTTCACGGCCGGCATCGGCGTGATCATCTTCGTCGGGCAGTGGCGCGACTTTCTCGGCCTGCCGGCGGTCGCGGGCGGGCATTTCCACCAGAAGCTGTGGCAGCTCGTCCAGGTGCTGCCTCAACTGCACCTGCCGACGCTCGGGCTGGCGCTGCTGAGCCTGCTGCTGGTGCTGTACGCGCAGCGCATCAAGCGGCTGGCCCGCGTTCCCGGGCCGCTGGTAGCGATGGTCGTGGCGACGGTGCTGCAGTCGCTGCTGCAGCTGCCGGGCGTGGCGACCATCGGCAGCGCTTTCGGCGGCATACCGCAGGGGCTGCCTTCGTTGCGCATGCCGGAGCTGTCGGTCTCGCAGGTGATCATGCTCATTGGGCCGGCCTTCACGATCGCCATGCTGGGTGCCATCGAGTCGCTGCTGTCGGCGGTGGTGGCCGACGGCATGGCCGGAACCAAGCACGACTCGAACCAGGAACTGATCGGCCAGGGCATCGCCAACATCGCCTCGCCGCTGTTCGGTGGCTTCGCCGCCACGGGCGCCATCGCCCGCACCGCCACCAACATCCGCAACGGCGCCACCCGTCCGCTGGCCGGCGTGGTGCATGCGCTCACGCTGGTGGCCGTGCTGCTGGTGTTGGCGCCACTGGCCTCCAGCATCCCGCTGGCGGCGCTGGCGGCGATCCTGTTCGTGGTGGCCTGGAACATGAGCGAAGCCAGGCACTTCGCGCGCATCCTGCGCAGGGCCCCCAATGCCGACCGCGCCATCCTCGTCATCACCTTCGGGTTGACCGTGTTCGCCGATCTGGTGGTGGCCGTCAACGTGGGCGTGATCCTGGCGATCATGCAGTTCATGCGCCGCATGGCCGATTCGGTGGAGACGCAGCCGGTGCACGCCCCGGCGCTGATGAGCGAGCTCGCCGAGCACGGGCTGGTCGAGCTGCCACCCGGCGTGCTGGTGTACGAGATCGCCGGGCCGATGTTCTTCGGCGCGGTCGAGCACTTCGAGCGCGCGCTGCTACAGACGCATGCCGACCCCCAGACCCTGATCATCCGGCTGCACCGCGTGCCCTTCATGGACATCACCGGCATCCAGACGCTCGAAGAGGTGATCGACAAGCTGCGCAAGCGCGGCTTGCGCGTGCTGCTCACCGAGGCGAACGGCCGGGTGCTGGGCAAGCTGCGCAAGGCCGGAGTCGTTGCGGCGCTTCACACGGACGACTACTGCGCTTCCTTCCAGGCGGCGCTGACACGGGCGGTTGCGGGACAAGCGGCCCCCGAGAGCCGCACCGTGGCCTGAACGAGATCGCGCCAAGGTCAAGCCACGGGAAGCCGAGCATGTCTTCAACGAAGCATCCATAAAACTTCGACCTCATTCGGACGGCTCTGGCGTTCGGCGGCGCGATCCTCATGGCCCTGGGACTGTTCGCCACCGGCCTGCTGACGGTGTACGTGGCGGTCACCAGCTTTCGCGCCCACGTCCGCGGCGGTGCGGGCGTCGTGGCCTTGGCCGGGCTGAGCTCCATCGGGCTGATGGCTGTCGTGAACTTCATCATTGCCTCGAATTTCAAGTGGCTCATCCTGGCTTTCGTCCTTCCTTGGGCGCTGGCCCTGGCGCTCTACCGGATCGAAAGCAAGGCCCCATGAAGCGCCGTTGAACTCCTGCCAGCGACGGTCGTTCTTGACGCCAATCAAGCGGCGATGCTTCCACGCACCGCAGCATCGGTGCATCCATCCCCCTCGGAGCCACCATGAAAATTCTCCTGCCAGTGGACGGAAGCCGCTATACGCAACTCACGCTCGGCTACATCGCGGCGCACGACGAACTATTCGGCCACGCCCACGAGTACACGGCGTTCACCGCCATCGCGCCCGTTCCTGCTCATGCGGCGCAGTTTCTGGACCGCTTCACGCTGGACAGCTACTACACGGACGAGGCTGAGAAGGTGCTCGAACTGGTGCGGGACTTCAGTGAGCAGCATGGCTGGAAACTGCACACGACGCACGCCGCCGGCCATGCCGCCGAAGCGATCGCGGCTTTTGCGGAGGCCGAGCAGCCTGACTTGATCGTCATGGGTACGCACGGGAACTCTCCGCTCCTCAACGTGGTTCTCGGCTCCGTGGCCAGCGGGGTGCTGGCGCGCTGCAAGGTGCCGGTGCTTCTCATCCGCTGAACGGATCGGCTGGTGTCGGCATGATCGGACGGCTGTTCATCCCATGGCTCCTGGCCCTGGCGGCGCTTGCGCCTGTTTATGCCGCGGACGGGCTCGTGCCCGTGCCGCCGCTTCAGATGCGTCTGACCGATCTCACCGGCGCGCTGACGCCATCGCAGCACGCGGGTCTGGAGCAGAGCCTGCAGGCCTTCGAGACCCGAAAGGGCACGCAGATCGCCGTGCTGATCGTCGCGACCACCCAGCCTGAATCAATCGAGCAGTACGCCTTGCGGGTCGTCGAGCAATGGAAGCTGGGACGCAAGAAGGTGGACGACGGTGCCTTGCTGTTGATTGCCAAGGACGAGCGCACGCTTCGCATCGAAGTCGGCTACGGGCTCGAGGGGGTGTTGAACGACGCCACCGCCAAGCGCATCGTCAGCGAGGTGATCACACCGCGATTAAAGGAAGCAGACTACTTCGGCGGCGTCAGCGCCGGCATCGACCAGATGATGCGCGTCATCGACGGCGAGCCGCTGCCGCAACCCGAGCGCAGCGCTGAGGCACCGGACGGACAGGGCATCGGGCAACTGCTGCCCGTACTGCTGGTCGTGGCACTGACGGTCAGTGGCGTGCTGCGCAGAGCGCTCGGCCGCCTTCCCGGCGCCTTCGCGGCCGGCGGCCTGCTTGGGCTGCTGGGCTGGCTGGTCGCGGGTGCGGCAGTGACTGCGGCGATCGTCGGCAGCATCGCTTTCGTCATCACTTTGCTGGGTGTCGGCATGGGTGGACATGGCGGCATGCATGGAGGCGGGCGCCACGGCGGATTCGGTGGCGGTCGCTCGGGGGGTGGCGGATTTGGCGGCGGTGGCGGTGGCTTTGGCGGCGGCGGTGCTTCCGGGCGGTTCTAGTGAACCTCAAACGCATCTTGCGGCACCTCGCGATGACCCAGGGGCAAGTGAACCGCGCCTTCCCGCGCGCCACTTTGGCTGCGGTCGAGCAAGCGATCAGGGCAAGTGAAGCGGCCCATCTTGGCGAAGTCCGCTTCGTCGTCGAGGGTGCGCTCGACGGCGCTCCGCTCTTCAGTGATCAGTCTGCGAGAGAGCGTGCCCTGGACGTGTTCTCGCAGTTGCGGATGTGGGACACCGAGCACAACAGCGGCGTGCTGATCTATTTGCTGCTCGCCGACCGGCAGGTGGAAATCGTCGCCGATCGAGGCATCCACGCGAGGGCAGGCTCTGGCGCATGGGCGGCGAATTGCCGCGACATGCAAGCGGCCTTCAAGACAGCGAGCTATCAAGAAGGCGTGGTCCGTGGCATTCAGGCGGTGACACGGCAGCTCACGGAGCATTTCCCGGCCGGGGCCGCCAACCGCAACGAACTGCCGGACAAACCGGTCGTTCTCTGACTCGAGCCTGCACCATGATGAACCCGGGCTACACCACGCCGCTGTGCATCCTTCCCTTCGATCACCGTGCCTCCTTCGAGAACGGGATGTTCGGCTGGAGCGGGACGCTGAACGCGGAGCAGCGCGCCCGGATCACCGCTGCAAAGCGGGTGATCTACGACGCCTTCATCGCGGCGGTGGCCGGCGGCGTTGCCCGGCAGCAGGCTGGCATCCTGGTCGACGAAGGTTTCGGCGCCGACATCCTGCGCGACGCCAGAAGCAGCCGCTTCATCACCTGCGCGCCCGCGGAGGCGAGTGGGCGCGACGAGTTCGATTTCGAGTTCGGGGAGCATTTCGCGCAGCACATCGAGGCGTTCGCGCCGACCTTCTGCAAGGTGCTCGTGCGCTACAACCCCGAAGGCGACGCTGCCGTGAATCGCGGTCAGGCCGCGCGGCTGCGGCGCTTGTCGGAATACTTGCGCGGCAGCCCGTCTAAGTACATGTTCGAGCTGCTGGTGCCGCCGGCCACGCCGGCGCAGCTTCAATGGGTTCGGCGGCAATACGCAGGCCTACGACCGCGAGCTTCGGCCCGCGCTCATGGCCCGCTCGATCCGCGAGTTGCAGGACGCCGGGGTCGAGCCCGACGTCTGGAAGATCGAAGGCTTGGAGCGCCACGGCGACTTCGAGGCCATTGCGGCGGTGGCGCGGCGCGACGCGCGTGGCAACGTGGGCTGCATCGTCCTGGGCCGGGGCGAGAACGAGCAGCACGTCCGCGCCTGGCTCGCCACGGCAGCGGCGGTGCGCGGCTTCATCGGCTTCGCGGTGGGCCGGACCACCTTCTGGGAGCCGCTGGTCGCCTTGCGCGACGAGGAGATTGCCCGCGAGGCAGCGGTGGCAGAGATCGCCCGGCGCTACCGGCAATGGGTCGACGTCTTCGAGCAGGCTCGCTCTGCTGCCCTCGGTTGTGACAGCGCACCCGCAGCAGCGAGGCCACCAGACACGGTAGCGCCAGCACCACCGCCACAGCACGGGAGCGAGCCATGAGTTCGACGATCGATACAGCACCCTTGGCCGACATCGGCGTGGCCGGCCTCGGCGTCATGGGCGAGAACCTGGCGCTGAACATCGAGGATCACGGCTTTCGGGTGGCGCTGTGGAACCAGACCGAGGCTAGGACCACCGGCCTGATCCATGCCCGACTCGCGCCGATCTGATGGAGGTGATCGACGACCGGGCTGGAACGCACCCGACGATCGTGACGAGTCAACTCCCCGTCGAGCACTGGCATGCGTGGATCGGCGACGCAACCGTTGCCGACGCGATCCTCGACCGGCTGCTGTCGCGCAGCCACCGGCTCAACCTCAAGGGCAAATCGATGCGGCCGAGCAAAGCGGCCGCCTCAAACACCGGGGGCAGCGACACCGCCACACCACAAGCCGCCGCCGAATAGCGACGCCACCTCCAATAACCTCAGCCACGGAGCCGTTGAACCACCTTCAAATATCCACTTCCTACAATCCATTCCACGCAACTGCATCGACCGCTCAGACCGGTCACGTTCCCGAAATCGTCGGTCACGTTCGCCGAAATACGCAGCCTCGTCTGGTGGCTGCTGATCGCCCTGCTGCTGATCGGCTTTGCGGTCACCGATGGCTTCGATCTGGGCACCGGCATGCTGCTTCCGTTCGCCGGGCGCGACGACAACGAGCGGCGCGTGATCATCAACAGCGTCGGCCCGGTCTGGGAGGGCAACCAGGTCTGGCTGATCCTCGGTGGTGGTGCGATCTTCGCCGCCTGGCCTCAGCTCTACGCGGTGTCGTTCTCTGGCTTCTACCTGGCGATGTTCGCGATCCTGGTCGCGCTGATCGTGCGACCCGTGGCCTTCAAGTTCCGCAGCAAGTGCGAAGAGCCGGCCTGGCGTGCGCGGTGGGACTGGGCGCTGTTCGTCAGCGGCTTCGTGCCGGCGCTGATCTTCGGTGTCGCGATCGGCAGCGTGCTGCAGGGTGTGCCATTCCGGTTCTCGGACGACATGCACATCTTCTACGACGGCAGCTTCTTCGGCCTGCTCAACCCGTTAGCGCTGCTGTGCGGGCTGGTGTCGGTCGCGATGCTGGTGATGCACGGCGGCGCGTGGCTGCAACTGAAGACCCAGGGCGCGGTCGCTGACCGAGCGCGCCTCTACGGCAGCGTTGCGGCAATCGTCACGATCGCGCTGTACGCCGCGGCGGGCATCGCGTTGTGGCTGTGGGTCGATGGCTACGGCGTGACGAGCGCGCTTCCGGTGACCGGCCCGTCGAACCCGATGCTCAAGACCGCCGAACTGCAGCCCGGCGCGTGGTTCATCAACTACGCGGCGCACGCCTGGCTCTGGCTGGCGCCGGGCGCCGGCTTTGCGGGCGCGCTGCTGGCGTTGCTGGGCCTGCGACTGCGGCGCGAGGTGCTGGGGCTGCTGGGCAGCGCGCTGGGCATCGCCGGCATCATCCTGAGCGTCGGCGCGTCGATGTTCCCGTTCATCCTGCCGTCGTCGATCGACCTGCCCGCGAGCCTCACGGTGTGGGACTCGTCGTCGAGTCACCTGACGCTGTTCATCATGCTGGTGGTGACGGCCGTCTTCATCCCGATCATCGTGGCCTACACGAGCTGGGTCTACCACGTGCTGTGGGTCAAGGTCGATGCCGAGGCGATCCGTGACGACCGCGGCCACGCGTACTGATCGACCGCTCTACAAATTGGCCGAACCGATCACGAGAGGAACTCAATCATGTGGTACTTCGCCTGGATGCTGGGGCTGCCGCTGGCGGTCGCCTTTGCGGTACTGAACGCGATGTGGTACGAGCTGATGGAAGACGCAGCGATTCGCCACGACAAGCTCGACGCGCCAGCGGCGATGTCGAGGCAGGCGCCCGCGACAGCGCCGACCACCCGCTGACTGCCCCTCAGCGGTGGACCGGCAACGCGTTCAGCGGAATGCGCAGGTAAGACACGCCGTTCTCGTCCGCCGGTGGCAGTTGACCGGCGCGCACGTTCACCTGGATCGACGGCAGGATCAGCGTGGGCACCTCGAGCGTGGCGTCGCGCGCCTGCCGCATCGCGACGAACTCGTCTTCGCCGATGCCATCGCGCACGTGGATGTTGTGCGCCTTCTGCTCGGCCACGGTCGTCTGCCAGCGGGCAGGTCGCGAGGCGGGCGGGTAGTCGTGGCAGACGTACATCGTGGTCTCGGGCGGCAAGGCCAGCAGCCTGTGCATCGAGGCGTACAGCTGATGCGCGTCACCGCCGGGGAAGTCGGCGCGGGCGCTGCCGACGTCGGGCATGAACAGGGTATCGCCAACGAACACCGAGCCGTCGATCAGGTAGGCCATGTCGGCCGGCGTGTGACCGGGCACCAGCATTGCGGTGGCCTCGACCGTTCCGATCATGAAGGTCTCGCCGTCCTTGAACAGGTGGTCGAACTGGCTGCCGTCCGGCAGGAAGCTGCGCTCCAGGTTGTAGAGCTTCTTGAAGGTCGCCTGCACCACGCGGATGTTCTCGCCGATGGCGATCTTGCCGCCCAGGCGTTGTTGGATGTAGCGCGCGCTCGACAGGTGATCGGCATGCGCGTGTGTCTCCAGGATCCAGTCGACTTGGAGCGCGTTCTCCGCCACGCAGGCGAGCACCTGGTCGGCCGAGGCGGTGCCCGTGTGGCCGGACTTGAAGTCGTAGTCGAGCACCGGGTCGATGACCGCCGCGCGCCGTGTGGACGGGTCCCACACGACATAGGTGACGGTCCATGTCTTGGGGTCGAAGAAGGCTTGCGTGGTGGTTCGTTCGCTCATGGTGTGCACCGCTTGTCCGGTTTTCGCTCTATTGCCTAATAGTATATTGCTAAATAGAATGAATGCAACCCGCTGGAACTCGAAATCACTCCATGAAGACCTCGCCACCCACCCTCGACCCCGAGACGCTGCGCCGTGCCGCCGATCAGGCGGTCGGCGCGCTGAAGCTGCTGGCCAACGTCGAACGCATGTTGCTGCTGTGTCAGCTGTCGCAAGGCGAGATGTGCGTCAGCGACCTCGAAGTGCAGCTCGGCATCCGCCAGCCGACGCTCTCGCAGCAGCTCGGCGTGTTGCGCAATGAAAGCGTGGTCGGCACGCGCCGCGACGGCAAGAACATCTTCTACAGCGTGACCGATCCGGACCTGCTCGAGATCCTCGCTGTTCTCTACCGCCTCTACTGCCCGAAGGAAAAACGATGACGATTGCATGGACTGAGTTCACCCCGTGGTCCGCCCTGGCGGGCGGTGTGTTGATCGGCATCGCTGCGGCGATGTTCGTGCTGCTGAACGGCCGGATCGCCGGCATCAGCGGCGTCATCGGCGGGTTGTTCAAGCCGGTCACGGGCGACGTGGCCTGGCGTGCTGCGTTCGTGATCGGATTGATCGGCGCACCGCTGGTGTACGGAATGCTCGCAGCGCTGCCGGTCCCCCGGATCGACGCATCCTTCGGCGCGCTGATCGGGGCCGGGCTGCTGGTCGGTGTCGGCACGCGCTACGGCTCGGGTTGCACCAGTGGCCACGGCGTGTGCGGGCTGGCGCGCCTGTCGCCGCGGTCCCTCGTCGCCACTGCTGCGTTCATGGGTGCCGGTTTCGCGACGGTCTTCGTGACGCGCCACATGTTCGGCATCTGAAGGAGCTTCTCATGACAACGGTCTTCACCTCACTCCTAGCGGGCTTGGTCTTCGGACTCGGCCTCATCGTCTCCGGCATGGCCAACCCGGCCAAGGTGCTGGGTTTCCTGGATTTGGCCGGCGCTTGGGATCCGTCGCTCGCTTTCGTGATGGCGGGCGCCATCGCGGTCGCGGCACTCGCGTTCGCGCTGGCGAAGAAGCGCACGGTGTCCTTCGTCGGCGCCGCCATGAAGCTGCCCGGCTCGTCGCGTGACATCGATCGCCGCCTGGTGTTTGGCAGCGTGCTGTTCGGGATCGGCTGGGGCGTCGCCGGCTTCTGCCCGGGGCCAGGGCTGGTGGCGCTCGGCATGGGCGAGATAAAGGCGCTGGTCTTCGTCGGGGCCATGCTGGCGGGCATGGGCATCTTCGAGTTGATCGAGCGACGCAAGCAGGCATCGCCGCTGCGTGAGGCCTGAAGGCATGCGATGAACGGCAACCTGGTCTGGCTGGCCACGCTGGCAACCGTCGTGCTGCTGTTCGGCCACGAAGCGGTCGTGGCCGTGGCGCAGCGCCATCGGCCGGATCCATGGCACGCAGCGCGCACGCTGCATTGCGTGAGGACTGGTTCAGCGCGGTGTCGCAGCACAAGGGCTCCAAAATCCTGGCGGTTCAGACGCTGCGCAACTCGCTGTTGTCGGCGACCATGACGGCTTCGACGGCTGTGCTGGGGCTGATGGGTACGGTGACATTGGCAGCGCCCTCGCTGCACGTCAGCTGCGGCGAAGCGGCCGCAGTGCCGAGCTTCACACCCCGGCTGGTGCTGGAGTTGCTGTTGCTCACCTTGCTGTTCGTCTCGCTGGTCTGCTCGGCGATGGCGGTGCGTTACTACAACCATGCCGGCTTCATCAGCGGCATGCCGGTAGCGTCCGAAGCCCGAGGTCAAACTTGATGTGGATCAAGGGTTCGCCGGGGTGCCCTCGTAATAGTATGAGATTCAGGTCACCCGAACTCAACATGCCGTTCTTCTTCAGCCCCCTCGCCAAGCGCAGTACCGCATTTGTGGTGCTGCTGGTGTGGATGTTCGCGCTGGGCTCAGGCGTTGCGAATGCATGCCTCTTGGAAGCGCCTGCACCGCATTCCCTGGCGACCAGTGCTTCAGGGGAACACGGTCATGCGCCTGACGCGCTGGCTGCGCATCCGCACGATGCTGCCGGGCATGGCGACAAATCGGGAAGCTCGAAGGAGTCGTGCCTGAAGGCTTGTGACGACGGCTCCCACACCTTGCTCAAGGCGTACTCCGCCTTGGACCATGCCGATCCGGGCCCAGCGCCTCTGGTCACCACCCTGTGGGCGGCCGCAGTTCCCGTGGTTCTGGCTTTCAGCCTCATCGACGGCCTGCAGATCGGCCCCTCGTCGTTTCGTGTGGAACCCAACAGTCAGAATCGCTGGTCGTAGTCGAGCCCGGTGGGCATGTGGGCAGGCTGCCTTTGAGCCTGTCCACATGTCCACGGGGCAGCAGCCGGGAGAGCGGATTTGAGCGTTGGCGTGGAGGCGCTGTTCACCAGCGCGTTGGGGTTGCAGCCGCCGTGGGTGGTTGAGGATGTCAAGCTGGATGTGCCAGCCAAGCGCATCGACTTCGAGGTCAGCTGCACTGGCGCGTTGCTGAGCTGCCCAGCCTGCGGCGCCGCATCGCAGCCAGTGCA
>NZ_JACDCU010000403.1 GCF_013817365.1 Methylibium sp.
ATCTGCACCATCAACAGCAGCAACACGAAGGCCACCGGCGCCAGGCCGAGCAACGCCCGCGCGCTTTCGCCGACGACGACCGCCAGCCCGGCCAGCAGCCCCACCGCGAGGAGCAGCACCAGCAGCGCCACCCCGGCAATGCGCACGAACGCGCCGTACGCGACGCGCAGCGCCACGCGCAGTTCGGTCTGCTGTTGCGCATAGGCGTAGTGGCCGTGCTGGTAGCGCTTCAGGCGCAGCCAGCCGTAAGGCAGCAGTAGCAAGGCTGCCGCCAGCGCGCCGAGCGCGAGCAACCCGGCGGCCAGCGGCTGGTTGCGCAGGGCGGGCAGCAGCACCGCGAGGCCGACGCCGAGCGCGAGCGCGGCCGCGAGCGGCAACGCGAACACGCCATAGGCGCCTGCCATGCCACCGGTGAAACGAAACCGCAAGCCGCGCCAGCTCGTGTTGGCGAGCCGGAACTGCAGCGAGGCGCGCCACAGCGCCGGCCACACGCCGGCCAGCAGCACGAAGGCGATCGTGCCGGCCGTGGGCGACACCTCGCCGGCAACGCTGTAAGCGCCGAGCAACACCGCCATCAACACCAGACCGCGCAGCATCTTGCGGGGCTCGCCGTGGAAATCGAGCGCATGGCCGGCGATTTCGGTGTTGGTGTGGAAGTAGCGCAGCTTGCGCACCCTGGCCCACGGGTAATAGACGCCGAGGGTCAGCAAGGTGAGCAGCAGGTTGACGATCCAGATGCGGAAGTACTCGCTGCCCGAGCCGGTGAAGGACAGCGGATGGGCATGGCCGCTGAAGCGGCGCGGGCCCGGGCGAAGGTAATCCTCGACCTCGGGGTGTCGGCGCGACAGATCGACCGGCCGCGAAGTCGGCGGGCGGCTGGGCAGCACCGCGGATTCGGCCATGAACGGCTCCTGTCGGGCAAGAAGATGGCGGGCACTGTAGCCGCCTGCACCGTCCACGGCCCGGCTTCCATGCGGACAGACGCTCAGGCGCGGGGGTCCGCCGTTCCCTAGAATCCCGCCATCCCCGGCCCACCCCTCGCCCCATGAAACTCATCGGTTCGCTCGCCAGCCCCTACGTGCGCAAGGTCCGCATCGTGATGGCAGAAAAAAGGCTCGACTACAAACTCGAGCTCGAGGACGTGTGGGCCAGCGAAAGCAGCATCACCGAGGCCAACCCGCTGGGCAAGGTGCCCTGCCTCGTGATGGAAGGCGGCGAGGCGGTGTTCGATTCGCGCGTCATCGTCGAGTACCTCGACACGCTCTCGCCGGTGGGCAAGCTGATCCCGCCGCTGGGGCGCGAGCGCATCGAGGTGCGCACCTGGGAGGCGCTGGCCGACGGCCTGCTCGACGCCGCCATCCTGGCCCGTCTGGAAGAAAAGTGGGGCGGCCGCACGCCGGAACAGCGCTCGCAGGCCTGGATCGATCGCCAGCTCGCCAAGGTGCAGGCCACGCTGCGGGCGATGAGCGAAGGCCTGGACGAGCGGCCCTGGTGCGCCGGCGGGCATTTCACGCTGGCCGACATCGCGGTCGGTTGCGCGCTGAGCTGGCTCGAGTTCCGCTTTCCGCAGATCGAATGGCGGCAAACCCACCCGAGCCTGGCCCGTCTGGCCGACAAGCTGGCGCTGCGGCAGAGTTTCATCGACACGGCGCCGCGCTGAGCCTCGTTCGCCGTCACCGTCGCGGCGGCCGTGACGAAGCAACGCACCCGCGGTCACATCCGTCGATCGCGTCACGTTCGGGTTGAGCCCGACGTCCGGGCCCCTTTTTCTCCGGGCCTGTCACCGCTGGGCTCGCGTCACTCCGGGAAACAGGCCTTAGGCCGCAGCACCGTCAGGGCGGGCCGAGCCCGCGGCCGCGACGCCGCCCTCGGCCCCGGCCCGGTCGGCAAGGCCGGCCGGTTGCCGCGGCAGCAGCAACGTGACCGCCCAGCCCTCCGGATGCGGCCCGCTCTCCAACGCGGCGCCGAGCGCGGCGGCGCGGCGCTGCATGTTGGCCAGGCCGCGGCCGCCGCGCACGATGCTCTCGGGCACGAACAGCGGCACGGGTTGGCTGTCCTCGGCGCTGCGCTGCTTCAGGCCGTTGTCGATCACGCTGAGCACCAGCGCGCCGTCCTCCTTCGTTTCCAGCTGCAGCCAGGCCACCGTTGCCTGGGCATGCTTGATGACGTTGGTGAGCGCCTCGCGCACGATGCGCAGCACGTGCAGCGTGTCGCCGGCCGCGAGCTCCACTTCGCTGGCCGCATCGCCCACTTGCCAGACCAGGCGCACGCCGGCCGCGCGCAGCGAAGGCTCGACCCGAAAGCGAAGCTCGCCGAGCGATTCGACCAGCGGGCGCTGATCGGTTTCCAGCGAATCGAGGGCCAGGCGCAGCTCGACGAGGCAGTCGTCGAGCGTGAGCTTCAGGTCGTTCAGCGGCTGGTGGACGCTGCGCCGCTCGCCGCCGGCCGGAGGGGCCGACTGGCGCGCGACCTGCGCGGTCAGGGCCAGCGCGGCGACCAGGCGCCCCCCCAGGCCGTCGTGCATCTCGCGCAGGATGCGGTCGCGCTCGGCCATGACCGCCTGCGTGCGCTCCTGCTCGCGGGTGGCCTCGAAGGCCGCCTGCAGTTCGCGCTCCTTTTCGGCCACGCGGTCTTGCAGGTCGCGGTTGAGGCCGCGCAGCGCCGCGCCGGCACGCGCGAATTCGTCCACCAGCAGCCAGGCCAGCACGGCGAGCAACAGCAGGATGGTGTAGCGGCTCCACGTCACCGCACCGTAGTCGTGCAGCACGCGGAACACCACGAAATCGCGCGCACCGACCACCACGCTGGCCAGCGCCGCGGCGCTCAGCAGCAGCGCCGCGGTGCTGCGCTCGCGCCAGGCCTCGGCGAACAGCACCGGCAGCAGCCAGCCGATGACGAGCAGCGTGCCGCCGAGCAGCACGCCGCGCAGCAGCGGCGCATCGAGCAGCGTGATCGTCACCGCGAGCAGCAGCACCGCCAGCGCCCAGCCGGCCAGCACGCGGCGCACCCGCAGCGTGTCGCGGCCGATCGCGGCCAGTGCATACAGCGCCATCAGCACCACGAACCAGGCCTGCGAGGCATGGAACAGCACCGCGCCCACCGGCGGCCACACGCCGCCGCCGCCGAGCTGCACGCCCGACATGCGCCAGGCCCACAGCAGGCTGGCCGCACCGAAGCAGGCATACACGAAGCGCTGCGCGCGCCAGGCCAGCAGCAGCGCCAGCGCGCCCATCACGGTGGCCGCCGCGCTCACCACCCAGGCGCCGCGCACCTGGTGGCTGTCCAGCGCCCGGTGCAGCGGCTCGAGTTCGGCCAGCGGCCCGACCCAAACGGTCGACAGGCCCGCACCGCGCGGCGACATGCCACTCACCTCGATCTCGATCTCGTTGTCGGCCGGCCGCAGCAGCGCCTGCGGCAACGGCAGGAGCAGCGGCTCCACCATGGTTTCCGGCAGGGCCTGGGGATCGGCCGGCGAAGGCGCGCCGAACGAGAGCAGCGCGCGGCCGTTGAGGCGCACGCCAAACACCGTGCCGGGGTGCGGCACGAACAGCGCCGATTGATGCGTCCGCAGCGCGGCGTCGGGCAGCACCAGCCGGTAGCGCACGGCGGCGACCGACTGGCGCGCGGTGTCTTCCCAGGGATCGGGCAGCGCGACCACGCGTTCGCGACCCGCCTCCATTCGGGCGGCCGCGCGCAGCTCCTGCGCGCTGCCGGCGCCGGCCTTCGACGCCCCGTCGCAGCCGACCAGCCCGAGCAGCGAAACGGCGAGCGCCGAGAGCAGCGCGCGCAGCGCAACAGCGCGGCGC
>NZ_JACDCU010000404.1 GCF_013817365.1 Methylibium sp.
GAACACGGGAGCCGTGATCACCTCCACCGACATCACGCAACGCAAACGCGCCGAGGAGGAGTTGCGAACGAGCGAGGCGCGCTACCGCACCTTGTTCGAGACCGTGGATGAGGGGTTCTGCGTCATCGAGGTTTTGTTCGATGCCGCGAGCCGTCCGGTCGACTACCGCTTCCTGGAAACGAACCCGGCCTTCGAGAAGCACACGGGACTGAACCGCGCCGTGGGCCGGACGGCACGCGATCTCGTTCCCACGCTCGACAGTTTCTGGTTCGAGACCTACGGCCGGGTCGCGCTCACGGGGACGCCCGAGCGCTTCGAAAGCGAAGTCCCCGCCATGGAGCGCTGGTTCGACGTTTCCGCCAGCCGCATCGGCGGCGTCGAAAGCAGGAAGGTCGCCCTCGTCTTCAACGACATCACCGTCACGAAGAAGGCCGAGGACGGCCTGCGCAGGCTCGCCGCCGATCTGTCCGAGGCCGACCAGCGCAAGACCGAGTTCCTGGCCACCCTCGCCCACGAACTGAGGAACCCCCTGGCCCCGCTGAGCAACGGCCTGCAGGTCATGCGACTCGCGGCCGGCGATGCGGTGGCGGTCGGCAAGGCGCGCGGCATGATGGAGCGCCAGCTCGCCCACATGGTGCATCTGGTCGGCGACCTGCTGGACATCGCCCGCATCACCGGCGGCAAGGTGGAGCTCAGGAAGGAACGCGTGGCGCTGGCGGGCGTGGTGGCCAACGCTGTCGAGACGAGCCTGCCGCTCCTCGAGGCGGGTCGCCACGAATTGAGCATCGACATCCCCGAGCAGGCGCTGCTGCTCGATGTCGACACGAACCGGATCGCCCAGGTGCTGAGCAATCTGCTGAACAACGCCGCCAAGTACACGGCGCCGGGCGGGCACATTCGGCTGTCGGCCGCGCGCGAAGAAGGCGCCGTGGTCGTGTCGGTCACCGACAACGGGATCGGCATTCCGTCGGAGTCGCTCGGCAGCGTGTTCGACATGTTCGCGCAGGTCGGGCGCAACATGGACCGCGCCCAGGGCGGCCTGGGCATCGGTCTGACCCTCGTGCGCCGCCTGGTCGAACTGCATGGCGGAACCGTCACCGCCGAGAGCCCCGGGGTCGGCCAGGGCAGCAGCTTCCACGTTCGGCTGCCGATCGCGGCCGCCGACGATGCGCCGAGCCGGTCTGGCGTTGGAGGCGCAGTGCCCGCGGGCGACACGGACCCGGGCTTCGACACCGCCATCAAAAGCTTTCGTGTGCTCGTGGTCGACGACAACACCGACGCGGCCGAGAGCCTGTCGGATTTGCTGCAGATCGGCGGGCACACCACCCGCGTGGCCAACGATGGCGATCAGGCGATCCGCATCGCCCGGGAGTTCCAGCCCCACCTCGTCTTTCTCGACATCGGGATTCCGGGCAAGAACGGCTACGAGGTCGCCCGCGCGCTGAGAACGACACCGGGCCTGGAGCAGGTCACGCTGGCCGCGTTGACCGGCTGGGGCGCCGAAGAAGACCGGGTCCGATCGAAAGACGCCGGGTTCGACCACCACTTCACCAAGCCCGCCGAGTTCGAGCTGATCAACGGCCTTTTGTCGCAGCTCGCTGCGCCCTCCCCGTCGACGCCGGCCGAGTGAGCGCGAAGGCCGATCTCCAAGTGTGGGCCCCGCAAGGCACGGGCACCGCGCTTGCTATAGGCGCGCGAAATCGCCGCTGACACCACAACTTCGAGGGAGATTCCCATGATCCGCCGTTCACGCCAAGCGACTGCCCTGCCCGCCCTGTGTCTCGCTGTCGCTGCATTGTTCGTGGCCTCCACCCAGGCAGGGCCCAGGGACCGGCCCTTCGAGGCCACGTTGAAGATTACCGAGAGCGTCGGCTTTACCGGCGCCGCGCCCTGTTTTGCCGTCGGGATCATCAGCGGCGTCGGCCAGGCGACGCACATGGGCGAGGTGCGTGCAACGTCGCAGGACTGCATCAATCCGCTGGGTGTGTTCGACCCCAACGGCCCGACCGCCTACCAGTTCGCGAGCAGCCCCGGACCCGACGGCCTGGTGTTCATCGCCGCGAACGGCGACCGGGTGTTCGCGGTCTATTCCGGCACGCTGGTGCCCCAGCCCGGCGGGCCGCACGCGGTGACCGGCCACTTCGTCATCACGGGAGGCAGCGGGCGCTTCGCGGGGGCCACCGGCGGCGGCAGCCTGCAAGGCACCGAAGACATCAGCCGCGTCGTCGTCGGCGAAGGCGAGATATCGCTCTCAGGCAGCATCGCCTACTGACGACGGCGTGGTGCGAGATCAGCTCGGCGATGCGAGCTTCAGTCCCACGATGCCCAGCATGATCAGCCCCAGGCTGACGATCCGGCCCGCATTCGCCGATTCCCCGAACAGCAAGATGCCCAGAATGGCCGTGCCGACCGCGCCCACGCCCACCCAGACGGCGTAGGCCGTGCCGACCGGCAGCGACTTCATCGCGATGCCGAGCAGCCCGAGGCTCACGATCATGGCGGCGATCGTCCCCACGCTCGGCCACAGCCGCGTGAAGCCCTCGGTGTACTTCAGGCCGATGGCCCAGCCGATCTCGAACAAACCCGCCAGAACCAGCACGACCCACGCCATAGCACCTCCGAGCCAAGAACGAGCCCCTCACGCCGAGCGGCGCTGACCTCGCTGAGCGTGAGGCCTCCGACCGGCAAGCTCACTTCACGTACATCACCCGCATGCCCAGGCGGCTGCCGTCCACGCGGTCCAGCACGTTGATCGTCGCCTGCCTCGGATCGAAGCCCTCCGGCAACGGGAGGCTGCCGCGCAGGCTCTCGTGGCTGCCCACCGAAATGGGCACGGGCTTCAAGGGCACCGACGTCGGCGTGCCGCGCCCGGACTGACCAGCCACGACGAACTGCATCACGCCCGTCAAGGGCTTGTCCGTTCCACGGTCGCGCGAGAGCACCACGTGATAGGCAAGCGCTCCGCCCTCCACGCTGAGGTTGGCCGCGCGCACCTCGACCGCTCCACCGCGCGGGTCGCGGGGCAGAGCCGCAACCACGGAGGCGACGTCCTCGCGCAGGTTCTCGGTAGTGGTGCGGGTGGCGGTCAGTTCGTCGCTCAGGTTGCGCTTTTCCGCGAGGGAGGCTTCGAGCTGCTTGCGGGTGTCGGAGAGCTCGGCCGCCAAGCGCTGGCGCTCGCTTTCGGCCTGGTCGAAGGACTGGCGCAACTGCACCGAGTCGCTGGCCGACAGGCGGGGAGGCAGGTGGCTTTTCTGCACATAGAGGACGCCACCTGCGCCCACAGTGGTACCGGCAAGCAGCAGCACCAGCCAGCCGGGCAGGCCCCCGCGTCGCCTGCGGCCATAGGGTTCAAAGACGACTGGTTTGGATTTTCCGAACATTTTTTGTGTGGATTGGCGTGAACGTGACCCCAAAGGGTACAACCCCCAGCCACGCCGGCCGCAACGCGATGCCGCAGCGGCTCCGGTGGGCTTCGAGCCGGGGCCGTTCCTCGCGCCGCTCGCACCCCGCTCAGATCACCACCGTCACCTCCACGTTGCCGACCTTGCGCGTCGCCTCCACGCCGACGTTGTTGGCATAGCGCTGCATGAGCAGATCGACGTTGCTGTCCCCGACCTGCAGGCGGTGCACCCGCACCCAGTCGATGAAAGGCGGCAAGCGCGGCGAGTGCAGCGACACCTTGCCGCGGACGGCATCGACGTCCAGCCCCAGGCAGGACTGCAGCAGGCTGAACAGTGCCGCCGCCGCCCAGGCTTGCGGCGAGCAGGCCACCGGGTACAGCACAGGGC
>NZ_JACDCU010000405.1 GCF_013817365.1 Methylibium sp.
AATTGCCGTGGTCGTCGGTCCGCGCATCGGGATTTCCAAGGCGATGGAGATGCCCTGGCGCTTCGGCCTCGCCGGCTCACGCTTCGTCAGCCGGCCGTTTCGCGCGGTGTAGCGACAGGTCGAGGCCGCATCCCGGCTCGCGGGTGCCTTGCTTCGCCACGGCTGAAGCGTTCAGCCGCGCAGGCGAGGCATCAAACGCGACTGCACGGCCACGTTTCGGCTCGCGGGTGCCTTGCTTCGCAACGGCTGCCGCGTTCAGCCGCGCAGGCGAGGCATCAGCCCAGCATCTCGATCGCCCAGCCCTCGGCCTCGGCCAGCCTGCGCAGGGCTGCATCGGGACGCACGGCGACCGGGTCGCTGACCGCCTGCAGCAGTGGCAGATCGTTGAAGGAGTCGCTGTAGAACCAGCTGCGCTCGAAATCGTCGAGGCGCCGGCCGCTGGCCAGCAGCCATGCCTGCAACCGGGTGAGCTTGTGCTCGCGGTAACAGGGCAGTCCGTCGATCTCGCCGGTCAGCGTGCCGTTGGCATCGACCGCGGCCTCGGTGGCGAGCAGGTGCTCGATGCCGAAGCCGTGCGCGTAGCGCTCGGCGATGAAGCGCGTGGTTGCGGTGACGACGCAGCACAGGTCGCCCGCTGCCCGATGACGCTCGACCAAGGCGTGCGCAGCGATGGGCAGCGTCGGCCCGAGTGCTGTGCGGAAAGCATCCAGCAAAGCCTCGAGTTCCTCGCGCGGCAGGCGCCCGAGCGGTGCAACCATCGTGCGGTGCAGGGCGTGGATGTCGAGCGCCCCCGTCACGTAGAGCTTGCACTCCTCGAGGTAGATCGATTCGAACTCGGGGCCGAGCACGCCGCGCGCGATCAGGAAGCGCGTCCACGCCATGCCGCTGTCGAAGGGGATCAGCGTGTGGTCGAGGTCGAAGAGTGTGAGTCGCATGGATCGGTCCGCAAGGGGTAGCGCCGATTCTCGGGCGCCTCAGGCTTGTTTCTCTGCGAGCAACGCCGCCACTGTGCCGCGCAGCGCATTGCACACGACGATGCTCTCGGCGAGCCGCAGATCGGTGAGGCTCAGGCTGCGCTCGGTGGCGGCCCACGATGCGTCGTCCAGCAGCACGGCGCGCATCACACCGGGCAGGGCGCCGTCGGCCAACGTTGGCGTGAACCAGCGGCCGTCCAGGCGCACGAACACCGTGCTGCGGCCGCCCTCGACGAGGTGGCCGTCGGCGGTGAAGAAGAGCGTGTCGAACGCGCCTTCGGCTTCGGCCGCCGCGACACCGTCGTTGTAGTCCGCGCGCTGGGTGGTCTTGTGGCCGGCCAGCGGCCGAGCGTGCGGCAGCGGCTCGGTGGCGATGCGCAGGCGCACCGGGCCGTCCGGCAGCGCCATCAACGGCGCGTTGGTGAGCGCGACGCTGCCGCTCGCATCCAGCTCCAGGCGCAGTCGCGCCGGGCCGCCGGGCGGCAGGGTGGGAAGCTGCGCCTGGATGCGCGCCTTCACCAGTTCGGGGTCGCAGGCGAACCCCAGCGCTTGCGCGCTGGCTGCCAGGCGCGCGAGGTGCCGGTCGAGATGGCGCACGCCGTGCTCACGGCTGGCGTGCATGGTTTCGATGAGCGCGAAGCCCGGGTCCAGTGCGGTGAGGAAGCGGCCCTTGAGCCGGCACTCGGCGTACTCGTCCTCGGCCTCGCTGTCGAGCACGATGCCCGCGCCGATGCCGAGTCGGCCGGGGCGCACGCCGTTGTTCAATGGGCCCAGCGTGAGCGTGCGGATCGCCACCGACAGGCAGGTGTCGCCGCAGCTCGCGCCGGCCGCGGGCGCATCGACCCAGCCGATCGCGCCGCAATAAAGCCCGCGCGGCGTCGTCTCCAGCTGCTCGATCAGCTCCATCGTGTGGTGCTTGGGTGCGCCGGTGATCGAGCCGCAGGGAAAGCTGGCGCGCAGCAGATCGGGAAAGCCGATGCCGGGGACGAGTTCGGCCTCGACGGTCGAGGTCATCTGGAACACGGTGGCGTGCGATTCGATCTCGAACAGCTCGGGCACCTTGACCGAGCCCACGCGCGCGATGCGGCCGAGGTCGTTGCGCAGCAGGTCCACGATCATCAGGTTCTCGGCGCGGTTCTTGGTGTCCAGGCTCAGGTGGCGCGCGGTTTCGCTGTCGCCCTCGAACACGTTGCGGCGCGGCGCGGTGCCCTTCATCGGCTTGGCGGTGAGGTGGCCGTCCTGGTGGCGAATGAAGAGCTCGGGCGAGCACGAGAGCACGTGCGTGGGCGCGCCGGGCGTGTCGCTCGCGGGCAATGCGATGAAGGCGCCGAAGGGTACCGGCTGGCGCGCGCGCAATCGACGGTACAGCGCTGCCGGCGTGCCGTAGGCGGCGAAGTCGAGCCGGTAGGTGTAGTTGACCTGGTAGGTCTCACCGGCGCGGATGGCTTCGTGGATGCGGCCGATCGCTTCGTGAAAGGCGGTGCGGTCCACGCTCGCCTGCACGTTCAACGCGCCCGCCGGGCCGGGCTCGGTGCTGCCTTCCTGCTCAGTCAGCCAGAGCGCGACGGCGCCGGCAGAAAGATGCCGCAGATTGTGGAACAGCAGCACGCGCAAGGCGGCGGACTCGCAGCCGGCGCGCTCGCCGGCGCCGAGCAGCTTGTTGCCCCATTCGTAGTCGGCCAGCAGCACCGCGTGCAGGCCGGCCCGCTGGTCGGCTTCGACTTCGGCCCACACAGCGTGGAGCTTGGCTGGGTCGGTGCAACGGCGCTCGTGTGCGTAGCCGGTGTAGAGCCGGCTGGTGGGGTGCTCGTCGGTCGCGTTGCGGTCGTCGAGGAGGGCGAAGGCGGTTGCCTGCATGAGGGTTCGGTGCTGCGCCTCGACGTCTTCACCCCGGGGCCGATTCAGCTCCAGTCATCCATGTCGTGTCTGATCTTGTGCCGGTTGGCGATCAGTTCCTCCACGCTCGGCTCGTTGTTCAACGCCCGCTTGATCGCCAGCTTCGTCGCCTCGTGGTTCGTGCGGTACATGTCCTTCCTGTCCAGGTTCGGATCCTTTGCGCAGCGCGGATCGATCCACACCAGGCTGATGATGCACAGATCGTTCGCCACTTCCTTCGGAATCGTGCCGTCGATCAAACAATCGACCACCGCGTCGGCCGTGGCCGACTGCACCACGCCGCCGAACAGGTCGATGTTGGCGCTGTCTTTCAGCGTCACCTTGGGCACGATCATGGTGGCCGGGCGCACGAGCTGATTGCAGGCGCGGATCGCGAACATGGCGGTGTGGCCCTTGCTCTGCGCCATCATGTTCGCGAAGGCCGCCCCCACCGGGCCATCGGTGCGGCCGATGAGGATTTCGGGCATGGCGTCGGTGAACTGGCCGTCGGCGGCGAGCACCGTGGCTTCACCGGCGTGGAAGGTGTAGGTCTTGCTCATGGTTCAAGGCGGTTGGGTGGACTGGAATGCGAGGTTGCACGAAAGACGCGAGGCTGGCTCGGGTCGGTGATGAATGAAAAATGCCGGGTTCGGCTCAGTGGCTCAGCGGCACAACAGCACTTCGCCTTTGCCGCCCGCCCCGAGGTCGCCGAGGTAGCGCTCCGGCCGCCGTGCGGCAAGGCCGGCAAAGGCGCCGCCGTGGCGGGCCAGGCTTGTCGCCAGCAGATGCCAGAACACGGCGACCGAGGTATCGTTGGGCACGAAGGTCGCAGGCAGTTTCGGCACCGCGCCGGCGCAGACGACGCTGCCGCGCCGCATGCCGTAGCCGACGTGCGCGCCGACGCGGCCTGCCACCGCGATGCTGCCGGCCACCATG
>NZ_JACDCU010000406.1 GCF_013817365.1 Methylibium sp.
CGAGCAATGGGCCGGCACGCGCGAGCCGGCGTGCAGGTAGAAGCGCAGCGGCGCGGCCGTCTCGACACGGTCGAGGTAGACCACCTCGCTGCCCGACAGCGCGGTGATGTTGCAGCTCTCGCCGATCTCTTCGACCAGATGCCGCAACACCCGGTGGCGTGCGCCATGGTGGGTGTTGTTGAGCAGCAGGTTCTCGGCCAGGCGGCGCAGGCGTACGCCGCTGCTGTAGTGGCGGCCATCGACTTCGCGCTGCAACAGGCCGGCGACCTCGAGCTGCTGGAGCATGCGGTGCAGGGTCGGCTTGGGCAGCCCGGTCTCTTCCACGAGGCCCTGCAGCGAGACGTGCTGGTCCTTCGCGGCAATCACCTCCAACAAGGCAAACAGCCGCAAGGCGGGCGTGTCGCCATTCGGCTCGGCGGCGTCGGACTTCAAGCTCTTGACGATTTCCATGGCACCCATCTTAGTCAATTTCCACTATTCAGTACGATACGTATCGTTTTTTGTTAAATCGGTTGACGAAGGCCGGTCCGCGACCTAAAGTTCATCACGGTTCCGGTTTTCGGAACATCTCGTCCCGTCTTTTTACCGCGTTCAGCCGCCCCCGAACGCAAAGGAGCCCCACACCATGAGCAAGCAACAGCCCATCGCCAGCCGCACCGTCGCCAGCGGCGTCCAGAAAATGACGCCTTCCGAGGCCTTCGTCGAAACGCTGGTCGCCAATGGCGTGACCGACATGTTCGGCATCATGGGCTCTGCCTTCATGGACGCGATGGACATCTTCGCGCCGGCCGGCATCCGCCTGATCCCGGTCGTGCACGAGCAGGGCGCCGGCCACATGGCCGACGGCTACGCCCGCGTGAGCGGCCGCCACGGCGTGGTGATCGGCCAGAACGGCCCCGGCATCAGCAACTGCGTGACCGCCATCGCGGCCGCCTACTGGGCGCACAGCCCGGTGGTCATGATCACGCCCGAGACCGGCACCATGGGCATGGGCATGGGCGGCTTCCAGGAGGCGAACCAGTTGCCGATGTTCCAGGAGTTCACCAAGTACCAGGGCCATGTCGTCAACCCGAAGCGCATGGCCGAGTTCACGGGCCGTTGCTTCGACCGCGCCATCTCCGAGATGGGCCCGACGCAGCTCAATATCCCTCGTGACTATTTCTATGGCGAGATCACCTGCGAGATCCCCAAGCCGATGCGCGTGGAGCTCGGCGCCGGCGGCGAGAAGAGCTTGGATGCCGCGGCCGAGCTGCTGGCCACGGCCAAGTTCCCGGTCATCCTCTCGGGCGGCGGCGTGGTGATGGGTGATGCGGTCGAAGAGTGCAAGGCTCTGGCCGAGCGCCTGGGTGCGCCGGTCGTCAACGGCTACCTGCGCAACGATTCCTTCCCGGCCAGTCACCCGCTCGCGGCCGGACCGCTCGGCTACCAGGGCTCCAAGGCCGCGATGAAGCTCATCGCGCAGGCCGACGTGGTGGTGGCGCTCGGCTCGCGCATGGGCCCCTTCGGCACCCTGCCCCAGCACGGCATGGACTATTGGCCGAAGGACGCGAAGATCATCCAGATCGAGGCTGATCACACCAACCTCGGGCTGGTGAAGAAGATCTCGGTCGGCATCTGCGGCGACGCGAAGGCTGCCGCCATCGCGCTGACGAAGCGCCTCGAAGGCCGCAAGCTGGCCTGCGACGCCACCAAGGCGGAACGCGCCGAGAAGATCAAGTCTGAGAAGGCCGCCTGGGAGAAGGAGCTCGACGAGTGGACCCACGAGCGCGATCCCTTCAGCCTCGACGCGATCGAGGAAGCCAGCAAGGAAGAAGGCAACTGGCTGCACCCGCGCCAGGTGCTGCGCGAGTTGGAGAAGGCCATGCCGCCACGCGCGATGGTCTCCACCGACATCGGCAACATCAACTCAGTCGCCAACAGTTACCTGCGCTTCGAGGAGCCGCGCAGCTTCTTCGCGCCGATGAGCTTCGGCAACTGCGGCTACGCGCTGCCCACCATCATCGGCGCCAAGTGCGCCGCGATGGACCGCCCGGCCATCGCCTACGCCGGCGACGGCGCCTGGGGCATGAGCATGGTCGAGCTCATGACCTGCGTGCGCCACGACATCCCGGTCACGGCGGTGGTGTTCCACAACCGCCAGTGGGGCGCGGAGAAGAAGAACCAGGTCGACTTCTACAACCGCCGCTTCGTCGCGGGCGAGTTGGAGAGCGAGAGCTTCGCCGGCATCGCCAAGGCGATGGGCGCCGAGGGCGTGGTGGTCGACAAGCTCGAAGACGTGGGCCCGGCGCTCCAGCAGGCCGTGGAAAAGCAGATGAAGGAAGGCAAGACCACCGTCATCGAGATCATGTGCACCCGCGAACTCGGCGACCCGTTCCGCCGCGATGCGCTGGCCAAGCCGGTGCGCTTGCTCGAGAAGTACAAGGACTACGTCTGAGTCTGGCTCCCTCTCCTGCTTGCGAGAGGGTGAATGGAAACGGCTCATTCGAAAGCACCAGACTGCTCCCTCTCCCGCACGCGGGAGAGGGTCGGGGTGAGGGTGCTGGGATGAGCCCGCTCTGCTTACTCACGCGAATGGGAAAGGCGAGTTGATCACCTCATCCCGAGCCGAACGACCATGACCTACGCGCACCCGAGACTGGAAGCGCTGATCGCGCAAGCACGCGACGCACAGCGGCAGACAGCGCCCACGATCGGCATCGTGTATCCCTGCGATTCCGCGGCGCTCGATGCAGCCCGACGCATCGCCGACTCAGGCATCGCACGGCCCGTGCTCATCGGCCCGACCGAGGCTATCGCACGCGCTGCCGATGCAAGCGAGATCGACCTCTCGACATTCGAGATCGTCGCCACCGGCACCGACCCGCACGACGCCTCGCAGCACGCGACTTCGCTCGCCCGCGACGGCGCCCTCGCCGCCCTCATGAAGGGCTCGCTGCACACCGACGAGCTGATGTCGGCCGTCGTCAACAAGACCACCGGCCTGCGCGGCGACACCCGCATCAGCCACGCCTTCGTGTTCGACCTGCCGCGTTACCCCAAGCTGCTGGCGCTGGCCGACTGCGTGGTCAACATCTCGCCCGACCTCAGGACGAAGCGCGACATCCTCGGCAATGCCGTGCGGCTGCTGCAGGCGCTGGGCATTGCGCAGCCCAAGGTCGGCATCGTCGCTGCGGTCGAGACCGTGAATCCGGCCATCCCGGCGACCGTGGACGCGCAGGCGCTGGTCGAGCTGTCGCGCCAGGGCGAGTGGCCCGGCGCCATCGTCGAAGGCCCGTTCGGTTTCGACAACGCCATCTCGGCCGAGGCCGCGCGCATCAAGGGCATCGCATCGACGGTATCCGGCGACGCCGACCTGCTGCTCATGCCCGACCTCAACGCCGGCAACATGCTCTACAAAAGCTTCGTGTATGTCGGCGGCGGCGACTGCGCCGGCCTGGTGCTCGGCGCCCGCGTGCCCATCGTGCTGACGTCGCGTGCGGACTCGCTGCAATCGCGCCTGGCGTCGGTGGCGCTGGCGGTGCTGGCAGTTGGCAACGAGTCCGCGCGACCCGGTCTGGCTCCCTCTCCCTCTGGGCGAGGGCTGGGGTGAGGGCCAGGCCCGAATTTCAATAGTTGACACATGCGCGATCGGGCCGGCCCTCACCCTAACCCTCGCTCAGAGGGAGAGGGGACAAGACGCTCACCGCGCGGCCTTGGGGGAGGGACGACACGCTCACCGCGCGCCCTTCGCCGCCCCCTGCACCGCGGCGCAATGACGAACGAAATCTTCCGTGCCGCGCCCGAGG
>NZ_JACDCU010000407.1 GCF_013817365.1 Methylibium sp.
GGCATCGCCCTCTTCCTGGTGGAAAAGGGCACGGCCGGCCTCACCGTGCGCGCCTACCCCACGCAGGACGGCGCCCGCGCCGCCGAACTCGCGCTGCAGTCCGCGCCCGCGACGCTGATCACGGCCCAGGGCCATGCCGCGCTCGAGCACGCGGTGGACATCGGCATCGCCGCGGCCTGTGCCGAAGGCGTGGGCCTGATGGAAAAGCTGCTGGCCATCACCGTCGAGTACATGAACACGCGCAAGCAGTTCGGCGTGCCGATCGCGAGCTTCCAGGCCTTGCGCCACCGCATCGCCGACGTGAAGATGCAGCTCGAACTGGCCCGCTCGATGAGCTACTACGCCACGCTCCGGCTCGGCGATGCGCCCGCGGTGCGGCGCCGCGCACTGTCGCAGGCCAAGGTGCAGCTCGGCCACTCGATGCGCTTCGTCGGCCAGCAATGCGTACAACTGCACGGCGGCATCGGCGTGACCGACGAGTACATCGCCAGCCACTGTTTCAAGCGCCTGACAGTGCTGGAGATGAGCTTCGGCGACACCCTGCACCACCTGGGCGAAGTGTCCGGCCGCATGCAGGACACGGCCGGCGTGTTTGCCTGAACGGCAGCGCCATGCACCTCTGCCACCCATGGAAAAGGCGCTCGGCGCTCCCGTGAGCCGTTCGGTGCGCGCGCTCGCAGCAGCTGACTAAACTCTCGCCCTTCGAGGCCGCCCGCGGGCGGCCTCATGCTTTGATCGAGGAGACGCGGATGCGCTGGTCGCAGGTGCTGTTCGGCCAGGGCTTCGGCACGCGGCGCGAGTGCGAGCAACTGATCCTGGCTCAGTGCGTCAAGCACGGCGGCTGCGTGGTGGAGTATTCGGACGATGAAGTCGAGGTCACGGATCTCGAATTCGAGGTCGAGGGCCGCTCCTGGCCGTACCGCGAACGGGTACTGATCCTGCTGAACAAGCCCGTCGGCTACGAATGCTCGCAAAAGCCGAAGTCCTGGCCCAGCGTGCTGACGCTCCTGCCGCCGCCCCTGCGACGGCGCGGCGTGCAGCCGATCGGCCGGCTCGACCAGGACACCACCGGCCTGCTCCTGCTCACAGACGACGGCACGCTGATTCACCGGGTGACGCACCCCAAGCACCACGTTCCCAAGGTCTACGAGGCGCACACCGCCGAGCCGGTGACGCCCGAGCAGTTCGCCCGCTTGCTCGCCGGCGTGACGCTCAAGGACGAGTCGACCGCCGTGCGCGCCGCCGCCTGCGAGGCCAGCGGAGAGCGCTCGCTGCGGCTGACGCTCACCGAAGGCAAGTACCACCAAGTCAAACGCATGATCGCAGCAGCCGGCAACCACGTGCTGTCGCTGCACCGCAGCCGCTTCGGGCCGATCACGCTGCCGGCGGAGCTGGCGCCGGGTCAGTGGCGCTGGCTGGACGAGGCGGCGCGCGAGCAGCTCGCCTCGAGAGACGCCCCGGCGGCATCGGCCGCCTGAGACGCTCACAACTGCTGGCTGAACAGGTACAGCGTCTGGTCCTTGAAGCGGTGCCACGCCCCGCGCTTGATCCAGGTGGCGTGCTCGAGTTCGACGCAGTCCCGGGCGTCGCGCTCGAACACCGCCTCCATTTGGCGCGCCAGCGCGGTGCTTCGCAAGCCGAGGGTGATCTCGTCGTTGATTTCGAACGAGCGCTCGTCGAAGTTGCTCCATCACGCGCACGTCGACGCCGCGCGCCACGGCCCGCCCGAGCGCCTTGATCGCGGTCGCCTTGGGCAGGAAGTAGGGGTTCTGGATCAGGATCCGTTCGCGCGTGAGGCAGATCGCCAGCGAGCCGGCGGCCCGCCGCGTTCCATAAGATCAACTTATAGACCGCGATGCCATCACGATAGCCGTTGCGAAAACTCGTCCCTAGCATCGAAGCTGTCATACCCTTGCAACTTTCCCACCCGCTCGAAAGGACTCTGGCATGCAATCTTCGAAGATCTTCGTTCTGTCCCTCCTGATGACAGGTATCGGCGCCGGAGTCCAGGCGCAAACGCTCGACAAGCTCAAGTCCAGCGGCAGCATCAGCGTCGGCTATCGCGAGGCCTCGATTCCGTTTTCCTATCTGGGCAGCGACGCCTCGCCGACCGGCTTCGGCTGGGAGATCTGCGGCAAGATCGTCGATCAGGTGAAGAAGGTGACCGGCCGCGACGACCTCAAGGTCACCACCCAGGCCGTCACTTCTCAAAACCGCATTCCGCTGATGCGCAACGGCACCATAGACATCGAGTGCGGCTCGACCACCAACAACAGCGAGCGCGCCGAACAGGTCGCCTTTTCGATCAACTACTTCTACACCGGCACCCGCTTCCTGGTGAAGGCGGACTCGCCGGTCAAGTCGGTGGAAGACCTGGCCGGCAAGACGGTGGTCTCGACAACCGGCACGACCAACTACCAGGTCCTGCGCAGGGTGAACGACGAGCGCAAGCTCGGCTTCAAGCTGATCGGTGCGAAGGACCACAACGAGTCTGCCCTGCTGGTTCAACAGGGGCGAGCCGAGGCCTTCGGCATGGACGACATCCTGCTGTACGGCCTGCGCGCGAGCTCACGCAACCCGGCGGAGCTGGACGTCGTGGGCAAGGCCCTGCAGGTGGAGCCCTACGCCATCATGCTGCGCAATGACGATCCGGAGTTCAAGAAGCTGGTCGACGGGGTCGTGGCCGGTCTGATGAAGAGCGGCGAATTCGAGACGCTGTACAAGAAGTGGTTCCAGTCGCCGATCCCGCCGAAGAACGTCAATCTCAGCGCGCCGATGAGCGAGGAACTGAAGGACAACCTGAAGGCCATGTCGGACAAGCCGGCGACCTGATCGCCCTGAAGGCACGTCCGCGGTCATCGTGATCGAAGCCGTCCTTCAGGGCTCGTGCGTGACCGACTCGCCTGCTGGCGGTGAAGGCGACGCCGAGGGCCCGCTAGGGGTGGTCGGCGTGCTGGGCGGCATGGGCCCGCTCGCCACCCTCGACTTCATGCGCAAGATGCTGGAGGCGACGCCTGCCGCCTGCGATCAAGAGCATGTGCCGGTGGTGGTGAGCTCGATCCCGCAGGTGCCCGACCGCACGGCAGCCTTCCGCGGCGAAGGCATCTCGCCGGTCGCGGCCATGATCGCCAGCGGCCGGCGCCTGGCCGCCGCGGGCGCCGGCCTGGCGGTGATTCCCTGCAACACCGCACACCTTTGGTTCAACGAAGTGCAGCAGGCCCTCGGCCTGCCGATGCTGCACATGGTCGACGCCGCGCTCAGCGAGGCGATGAGCCTCGCCGGGCCCGGCGCGCGCCTGGGGCTGCTGGCAACCGATGCCACGCTCGCCTCCGGCCTGTATGTCAATCGCACGCGCGCCGGACGGCCAGCTCACCAGATCCACTGGCTGCTGCCAACGGCCGGCGAGATGCTGTCCCTGGTGATCCCGGGCATCGCCGCCGTGAAGGCCGGCGAGCTTGCGCGCGCGGGCGGGTTGCTGCAGGCGGCCGCGCAAGCGCTCGCACAACGAGGGGCGCAGGCGCTCGTGCTGGGTTGCACGGAAATTCCGCTGGCACTGGGCAAAGGCAATGCGCCGCTGCCGATCATCGATCCGACCGCGGCGCTGGCGCGCCAGGCCGTGGCCTGGTCGCTCGCACAGCGCCGCGTGTCCCACTCCTGACGAAGCGGTGGCCGCGCGCTACGCCGCGGACGTCACCGCGCGAAACGCGGCAATGAAATCGGCGACGGGCAGCGGCGAGCGAATTCCCTGGGGCAACAAGGCGCGGATCTCCACCGG
>NZ_JACDCU010000408.1 GCF_013817365.1 Methylibium sp.
TGCCCTGCTGACCGAGCTTGCCGCTAAAGGCCTCATCACCGACAGCACGACCGCCTAACGGCACAGACCGCTACATCCCCTACTGGTGACCCCCATGACCGAACCCCTCCAAGCCTCCGACATCGCCAACCTGCTCGCTGCCGCACGCCGTGCGGTCGGCGCGCTGCCGGCTGCGGACCTGATCGCCGTCGCCGGCTCCATCGCTCGCGTCGAGAAGCTGCTCGACGATCGCGCCAAGGCCGAGCAGGAGCCGCCTGCCCCGGCGCCCGAGGGCTGATCCGTGGAACAGGCGCTTGCCACCTTCGGGCCGTGGGGGGCCGTGCTCGTCGTGCTGCTCTGCGGCATGCGGTGGGTCGTAACGCGCCTGAGCGAAGCCGAGATCCGCGCCGAGTCGCGCGCGTCCGAACGGCAGGCGCATTGCGACGGCGAACGGCGCGAGCTGACCATCAAGGTCGAGAAACTGGAGGACCGCATCGCGGACCTCTATCAGGACACGCTGAACAAGAGCACCGAGGCGCTGGCGGCGAACGTCGTCGCCTTCCGCCGCTTCTGCGAGGCGATCGAGGAATCCCCGTCCGGCATGCATCGGTGGCTGAGGGACGATACATGAGCCGCAAGACCGACGCGCAGGTCCGCGACGAGCTGCGCCGCATCCATCGCCACTTCACCGGCGAGCAGTACGACGAGCACCAGGCCAACGCCGGCGGCGGCTGGTACGTGCTCGGCACGCTGCTGTGCCTGGCGCTCCTGGCGTGCGTGATGCTGCTCACCGGCTGCGCCAAGACCGAGCGCGAAGGTCGCACCGTGCGCCGCTGGTCGGAGCAGGGCGACCAGGGCGGCGTGCCGTTCTCCAAGGCCGGCGAGGAAGTCAGCGAGACCAGCGAGACGACCACCACCGGCGTCGACACGCAGGCGATTGCCGCCGTCGTCACGACCGCCGTGCGCGCAGCGATGGCGGCGGGAACCGGCGGGATTGGCTTCGGATTGCCGGAAGCCGTCGCCGGCATCGCGACCGCAGGCGCCGGCATCGCCGCGCTGCTGCAATCGCGCAAGGCCGCACGCAAGCAGACCGAGGCCGACGCCGCCTGGGACGCCGAGCGCGAGGCGTCGATCAAAGCCGCCAAACTCGAACAACCGTGGACCACCAAGGGAACGACATGAGCAATCTCGACGACGACCTCAAGGCGCACGCGCGCCGCAACCTGATCACCTGGATGAACTACACCGCGACCTTCCTCGCCGGCGCGGCCATGGGCATCCTCGTCGCGATCGCGTTCGGCTGACGCCATGGCATCCACGCTCTACACGTCGTTTGTCCGCGACTGCTTCGTCGGCTCGGTCGACTGCGATACGGACTCCTTCAATGGTATGTTGCTGACCAGCACCTACACCCCGAACAAGGACCACGCCAAGCGCAGCGACCTCACCAACGAAGTCAGCGGCACCGGCTACACCGCTGGCGGCGCCGCCGTGACGCTGACGGTCGCGCTCGATACGGCCAACGATCGCGTCACCGTCACGCCGTCCGAGCCGTCGTGGGCGACCGCAACCATCACCGCGCGCTACCTGGCGATCTACAAGGCACGCGGCGGCGCATCCAGCGCGGATGAATTGGTCGCCGTGGTCGACTTCGGCGCTGACGTCACATCGACCGCCGGGACGTTCGCGACCGACATCACCAGCGCGTTGACCGTCCAGAACTGACGCTGTGCCTACGTCATTCCCCACCGGGCTCGACGCGCTGACGAATCCGACGTCGAGCGACGACCTCAACACGGCCGGCGTGTTGCACGATGAACAGCACGCAAATATCAACGACGCCGTTGAGGCGTTGCAGGCAAAAGTCGGCATCAACAGCAGCGCGGTGGCGACGTCGCTGGACAACAAGCATGCGACGCACATCGCGGCAACCGCTGCGCATGGGATCTCGGCTTACGGCGCCACACTGGTCGATGACGCCGATGCATCCGCTGCGCGCACGACGCTCGGGCTTGGCACCGCTGCCGTGACCAACACCGGCACGGGCGCTGCCAATACGATCCTGGGCAACGATGCGCGCCTGACCGATGCGCGTACGCCAACGGCGCACCAGACGACGCACGCTCCAGGAGACACTGACGCGCTGCCGTGGACCACGATCCACGGACGCGGCACGACCGCAGCGAAGCCCGCAGCGGCAGCGGGGAACGCCGGCTATCTCTACTTCGACACGGACCTGGCGAAGCTCCAGCGGTCGACGGGCGCAGCCTGGGAGGACGTCGCAGAGAGCGGCGGTGGCGCCCCAGCGGCGCATGCAACGTCGCACGACCCCGGCGGCGCCGACCCCATTGCAGCGCGTGTGGACGTGCAGATTTTCACCGCGTCAGGCACGTGGACCAAGCCGGCCGACGCCAAAGCCGTATATGTCGAAGTGGTCGGCGCTGGCGGCGGTGGCGGCACCGGGTCACGCCAGGCATCGGGGGTGCAGGCGGGCGGCGGTGCCGGCGGCAATCCCGGCATCGGCAATCAGGCCTGGCTTAGAGCTAGTGACCTTGGAGCAACCGAGACTGTAACAATCGGCGCCGGCGGCGCGGGACATACGCACGCCGGTACGGACACGACCAACGGCGGCTCGGGCACGGCGGGCGGCGCAAGCTCCTTTGGCTCATTCTTGGTCGCTGTCGGCGGCGGCGGCGGCGGTGGCGGTACCACGGCCACTGGTGGTTCCGCTCCCTCGGCGGTTAACGGCGTTGTGGTATCGTTCCAGTCCACCGCCGGTGCCGCCGGTGGCGCATCAGGCAACGGCGGCGCAGCGTCGTCGAACAATCGTGGCCCCGCTGGGGGCGGCGGCGGTGGTGGAGTCTCGGCCGGTAATGGCGCGGCCAACGGCGGCGCTGGTGCCGGTGGGTTCACGATTCGTCAGAGTTCCACAGGGTCCGGCCTTGGTGGAGCGGCTGGAACCAGCGGCTCCAAGAACGGCGGCGCGGGAACGGGTCGCCCATCGCAAGGCGGCGACGGCGGCGGTGGCGGCGCGTCGTCGATCAACAGCGCCAGCGGCGACGGCGGCGCGGGCGGCATCCCTGGCGGCGGCGGCGGCGGAGGTGGAGCGGTCCGCAACACGTTCGCGGCTGGTTCGGGCGGAACCGGCGGTCGCGGTGAAGTCCGCGTCATCACCTACTTCTGAGCACCACATGCCCACCTACCTGCACAAGCACACTGCCTCGGCCAAGTACGTCGCCCGCTTCGAGTGGGAAGGCGCCACCTTTCCTGTTCCTGCCGGCCACACGCGCGAACTGGAAACCGGCGCCAACCGCGCGCAGGCAGCGGCGGATCTCGCGGCTCAGGCGGCGGCCGACTTCACGGGTGAACAGGCCGGGCTGCGCGAGCAAGCCCGCCACTTCATCCAGAACGACCCGCGCCCGGAAATGAAGGCGCTACGCTCGGTCGCGCTCCTCGTGCTGGACGAGAACAACCTGCTGCGTGCGTGGATCGAGGCATTCAAGGTTCAGACCGCCGCGTGCACCTCGCTCGCTGACTTCAAGACGCGCGTCGCCGGCCTGCCCGCGACGCCCGCACGCACGCCAGCGCAACTGCTCAACGCGATGGTTGCCAAGGTCACCGACGGATCGGCTGACTGATGGCCACCAACTACCGGGCAGCGGTGGGCTATCGCGCGGCGACCCCGTACCAGGGCGCCGCCGCCGGCAACGCCACGGGCACGGGCAGTCTGCCGTCCGTCAATGCCACGGCTCCCGCCGGCTCGGCTACGGGCGGCGCGCTGGCGACGGG
>NZ_JACDCU010000002.1 GCF_013817365.1 Methylibium sp.
GAGATCGCGAACGCGAACTCGCCCGGAGCGGGCCGGTAGCTGCGGCCCCAACGCAGGCCGGTCGAGACGTTGCGGAAGTGGAAATCGTGGCCGAGCACGGTGCGCGACTGCGTGCCGTTGCCGCGGTCGAACAGGCCGACGCCGCCGCTCACCACGCCCAAGGCGCCCAGCCGCCAGTCGGACGTGGCCGCCAACAGGTGCGCCGGGCCAACCCGAAGCGCCGTGGCCGACAGCGTGTGATCAGGCGTGAGGCCGTGTCGCAGCTTGGCCAGCATCACCAGGTCGGTGCCGGCACTCAAGTGAACCGCGTCCTCGCTCAGGCGGCCGACTTTCAGCGACAACTCGGTCGAGCGAGGCACCAGCATGGGCGCGGGCAGTCCGTTAAGCGGCGCCACCAGCGTCGGTAGGCCGTTACCGCGGGTGGGCGCGAAAGACGAAGCGGTCAGCGCCGCGCTGCCGCAAGGTAATTGGCCGAGCAGGTCGGCGCCCTCGCCCGGCGTGCCATCGCACGGTGAGCGCAGCCGCAAGCCTTCCTCACGCGCTTCATCGGCGAAGTGAAAGGGACGATGCACCAGCGCCGCGTCGACGCGCTCGTCGACGTGGCTGGCGTAGCTGACACCGACCATCGGCAACGCCGGCCGCATGACGGTGCCGGCATCGACGAAGCCGCCGAGACGCAGGCTGGCGGCTTGAAGTGCGACAGGGGCGACCAGCAGGAGCGCAAGCACCATGCGCAAGGAGCACGGACGCGTTCGGCCCCGCGCGACGCGGGGCGAGAAGGAAATGAAAGGGTGTGACACGCGGTTCGGGCGATCTGATTTGCGCGGAATGGTAGAGCCCGCTGGGCGCAAAACGGATCGGGGAAGCCTCGAAGGACCGCGCTTTTCCGGCGGCATTCGGGACTATTTCCGGCTTCGGTCATGAGAGTGAATGAAGCGCGGTGCCGAGCTTCTCGATCACAAGGCGAACGCCGATTCACAGTCACTACCAAAGCGCATGTTGTCGACGCGGTTCGCATCGCCATTGCGTGGCGCCGGAACGGTGGCCCGTGTTGCCGACGCCAGCGTTGCGGACCTTTAAGCGGGCATCGATCTGGCGATAGTCATCGCGAGGCAAATCGGAGCGCCGAGCCGACACAAGCTGCAAGATGGAAGGGCGCTGTCAGCGCTTGCCACTTGATTGGTGCGTGTGTGGTAGGCCGTGTTGGGATCGAACCAACGACCAAAGGATTATGAGTCCTCTGCTCTAACCGACTGAGCTAACGGCCCGCGCCCGGATTCTAGAAGCGCGCCCGCACCTGCCTCATTTGTGGCTCAGCGCATTGCCCACCAGCCGCGACGTGATGTCGACGATCTGGATCATTCGTTCATACGCCATGCGCGTGGGTCCGATGACGCCCAGCGTGCCCACCACCTGCCCGTCCACTTCGTAGGGCGCCGAGACGATGGAGAGTTCCTCGAAAGGCACGACCTGGCTTTCGCCGCCGATGTAGATGCGCACGCCCTCGGCGCGGCTGCTCACGTCGAGCAGGCGCATCAGCTGCGTCTTCTGCTCGAACAGATCGAACAGCTTGCGAAGCGAGCCCATGTCGTTCGAGAAATCCTGAACTGCCAGCAGGTTGCGCTCGCCGGAGACGACGAGCTGCTCGGTGTTGCCCGCCTCGGCTTCGCTGCCGAGCTTCATGGCCGCCTGCATCAAGGTGGCGATCTCGCCGCGCAGCGCCTCGATCTCCGTCTTGAGCCGCTCGCGCACGGCCTCCATGGTCAGGCCGCTGTAGTGCGCGTTGAGGTAGTTGCTGGCCTCGATCAGCTCGCCTTGCGCGTGATCGCGGGCTGTGAACACCACGCGGTTCTGCACGTCGCCGTCGGGAGCGACCAGGATGACGAGCACACGGCGCTCGCTCAGGCGCAGGAACTCGATGTGGTGGAACACGCTCGTCTTGCGCGGCGCAGTGACCACGCCGACGAACTGCGACAGGTTACTGAGTACCTGTGCCGCATGGGTGATCACGCGCTGCGGCTGGTCGGGCTGCCACTGCTCGCGCAGTTGCTCGTGCTGCGTGTCCTTGTGGCCCAGATCGCGCGGCCGGGCGGTGAGCATGGTGTCGACAAAGAGCCGGTAGCCACGCGCTGTGGGAATGCGTCCGGCGCTGGTGTGCGGGCTGGCGATGAGGCCGAGCTCTTCCAGATCGGCCATCACGTTGCGGATCGTCGCGGGGCTCAGCTCCAGCCCCGACGCGCGCGACAAGGTGCGCGATCCCACCGGCTGACCGTCGGCGATGTAGCGCTCAACGAGTGTCTTCAGCAGCCTCTTCGCGCGGTCGTCCAGCATGGTGTTTCATTGTAGGTGCGGGGGCCCGCGCCCTCGCCTGAGCACGGCGCCGGGCGTGAACCCTGTGGTGTAATTCTTCGACCATGGCGAGCCGCTTCCGTCACGCCGCCCTCGTGGGCAAGTACCAGGCGCCGGGCAGCCGCGCGGTGCTGGCCAACGTCGCCGAGTTCCTCACCAGCCAGGGCCTCGAGGTTTCGCTCGACGCGGGCACCGCGCTGGCGGCGGGGCTGTCCGACTACGCCGCGCTCGACGCCGCCGCGATCGGCGCGCAGTGCGATCTGGTGGTCGTCGTCGGCGGCGACGGCACGATGATCGCCACGGCCCGCATGCTGGCCCGCCACGGCCTGCCGCTGATGGGCATCAACCAGGGCCGCCTGGGTTTCATGACCGATATCTCGATCAGCGAACTGCGTGAAACGCTGGCGCCGATGATTGCCGGCGATTACGAGGAAGAGCACCGCACGCTGCTCGAAGGCTGTGTCCAGCGCCCGTCGGCGCATGGCGTCGAGTCGCTCTACGAGAGCTTCGCGGTCAACGACGTGGTGGTCAGCCGCGGCGCCAGCGCCAGCATGGTGGAGCTGCGGGTGGACGTGCAGGAACAGTTCGTTGCCAACTTCCGCGCTGACGGGCTGATCGTCGCCTCGCCGACCGGCTCGACCGCTTATGCGCTCTCGGCCGGCGGGCCGATCCTGCACCCCGGCATCGCCGGCTGGGTGATGGTGCCGATTGCGCCGCATGCGCTGTCCAACCGCCCGATCGTGCTGCCCGACACCGGCGAAGTGCGCATCGAGATCGTCTCCGGCCGCGAAGCGATCGTGAATTTCGATCACCAGAGCCTGGCCAGCCTGCTCCACGGCGACTGCATCTGCGTGCGGCGCAGCGAGCACCGCATGCGCGTGCTGCATCCGCGCGGCTGGAGCTATTACGCGACGCTGCGCCGCAAGCTGCACTGGAACGAGGGCGTGCTGCCCGAGACCGGCGCATGAACCGCGAAAGAGGGGCCCCGCGCAGCGGGGATCGAAGCGGTTCTTGCGCCGATGCCGGCGACGGCCCGACATGGGGACATGCGCAGACCTGCGGAGCCGGCGCATGAGCCTTTCTCGCACGCCGCCATGCTGAGGCGCATCACCCTGCGCGACTTCGTGATCGTGCCGGCGCTCGAACTCGATCTGCACCCCGGCTTCACCGCGCTGACGGGCGAGACCGGCGCGGGCAAGTCCATCCTCATCGATGCCCTGCAGTTGGCGCTGGGCCACCGCGGCGACGCAGGCGTCGTGCGCGAAGGCGCGGCGCGCGCCGAGATCGGCGCCGAATTCGACACGCCGCCTGCTTTGCTGGCCTGGCTGGCCGAAAGCGGTTTCCAGAACGAGGACGGCGACGACCTCGGCTTGCTGCTGCGCCGCACGCTCGATGCGCAAGGCAAGAGCCGCGCGTGGATCAACGGCAGCCCGGCCACCATCGGCCAATTGCGCGAGGCCGGCGAGCGCTTGGTGGACATCCACGGACAGCACGCCTGGCAAAGCCTGACCCGGCCCGACGCGGTGCGCGCCTTGCTTGACGGCTATGCCGGCGTCGATGCCGCACCACTCTGCGCAGCGTGGAGCGGCTGGCGCACAGCACAGGAAAACCTGGCTGATGCGCGAGCTCGGCAGGGCGACCTCGAACGCGAACGCGAGCGCCTGCAGTGGCAGATCAGCGAGCTGGCGAAGCTGGCGCCCGGGCCCGACGAATGGCCCGAGCTCGAAGCCGAGCACCGGCGGCTGAGCCACGCGCAGGCGATCCTGGAGGCGGTGCAGGCTGCGCTGGCCGCCATCAGCGACGACGAAGCGTCCGCCGAGGCGCGCAGCGCGCAGGCCATTGCCGTGCTCGAAGGCGTTGTGGAACACGACGCATCCCTGCGCGATCCGCTGGAGGCGCTGCGCAGCGCGCAGGCGCAATTGCAGGACGCCGCCCACACGCTGACCGCCGCCCAGCGCCACGGCGAGCTCGAACCCGAGCGTCTGCAGGCGCTCGACGAACGGATCGCGGCGTGGATGAGCCTGGCCCGGCGTTTTCGCCGCCAAGCCACTGAACTGCCTGCGCTGCTGGCCGACTGGCGCGACGAGCTTTCACGGCTCGATGCCGCCACCGACCTCGCTGCGCTGGAGCGCGCACTGACCACGGCCCGTGCCGTTTTCGATGCCACCGCCCAGGCGGTCTCGGCGCAGCGCAAAGCCGCAGCGCCGCGGCTCGCCAAGGCGGTGACCGCGGCGATGCAGCAGCTCGGCATGGCGGGCGGGCGCTTCGAGGTCGCGCTGGAGCGCCTGGCCGAACCGCAGCGATTCGGGCTTGAGGCAGCGGAGTTCCGCGTCGCCGGCCATGCCGGCAGCACGCCACGCGCGCTCGCCAAGGTGGCCTCGGGTGGTGAGCTGTCGCGCATCGCGCTGGCCATTGCGGTGACCACCAGCGAACTGGGCGAAACCGGCACGCTGATCTTCGACGAAGTCGATGCCGGCGTTGGTGGCAGCGTGGCCGATGCCGTGGGGCAACTCATGCGCCGCCTCGGCCGCGACCGCCAGGTGCTCGCCGTGACTCACCTGCCGCAGGTGGCCGCGGCCGCGGACCGGCATTGCGTCGTCAGCAAGCAGGCCCGCGGCACCGGGACGGTGAGCGACGTGCAGCCGGTTGCGGGCGACGCACGCGAGCAGGAGATCGCCCGCATGCTGGGCGGCACGGCCGCCGGCGAGACCAGCCTGGCGCATGCGCGCGCGCTGCTCGACGCCGCGAGCGTGCCCGTCGCGCCGGCTTCGCTCGCACCGGCGCCGGGCCCGGGCACCGAACGAAAACGGCAGCGCGCATGAAGCCGTTGCCGAGCCGCATCGATCGAGGCCGCCGCCTTTTCGCCGGGCAGGAAGAAGGCGACAAAGGCCGCAGGCGCTTTCCGCGCGGCCGCCGCGGGCCGCGAAGTGTGCCTTTCGGCTCCACGGAGGGCACGCTCCCCCGGCGCGGGACAGCGCGAAACGCGAGGGTGCACTCTTGAATGCGCCCGCAGCAACGACGCGCGAAGTGGTGCTCGTCACCGGCATCTCCGGCTCGGGCAAATCGGTCGCGCTGCATGCGCTGGAGGACGCCGGCTTCTACTGCGTCGACAACCTGCCGCCCGAACTGCTGCCCGAGTTCCTGCGCCTAGAGAACGCGCGCACCGACCGCGCGGTGCGCCGCATCGCCATCGCGGTCGACGTGCGCAGTGCCGGCTCGCTGCCGAATCTGCTGCCCTTGCTATCGCAACTGATCGGCGCCGGCGTCGTGGTTCGAGCAATTTTTCTGGACGCCAGCACCGGCGAGCTGGTGCGCCGCTTCTCGGAAACGCGGCGGCGCCATCCGCTGAGCAAGGATGCGCCGGGCGACGAGGTCGATCAGCATCGCGCCCTTACCGAGGCCATCGAGCTCGAACGCGAGTTGCTCGCCGAACTGCGCCAGGCCGCCACCGTCATCGACACCAGCGAGCTGCGCCCCACGCAGCTGCGCGCATGGGTGCGCCAGCTGGTGCAGGCGCCCACCGGCGGTGGGCTGACGCTGGTGTTCGAGTCGTTCGCGTTCAAGCACGGCGTGCCGCTCGACGCCGATTTCGTGTTCGACGTGCGCGTGCTGCCCAACCCGCACTACGTGCCGGAGTTGCGTCCGTTCAGCGGGCGCGACCTGGTGGTGATCGAGTACCTGATGCAGCAACCCGAGGTGGGCGAAATGCTGGGACAGATCGAAACCTTTTTGGCGCGCTGGCTGCCTGCGTTCGAGCAGGACCAGCGCGCTTACCTCACCGTGGCGATCGGCTGCACCGGCGGCCAGCACCGCTCGGTGTACTTCGCCGAGCAGCTCGCGCAGCGCTTTCACGGCCGCGGCGCCGTGCTGGTGCGGCACCGGGAACTCGACGCCCGCTGAAGCCTCCCACTTCGATGATCACTGACGCCGCCACAGCCTTCGAGCTGCCCCTGTTTCCGCTGCAGTCGGTGCTGTTTCCCGGCGGCCTGCTCGGCCTGAAGGTGTTCGAGGCCCGCTATCTCGACATGATCGGAAGCTGCCTGCGCGAACAAACACCGTTTGGCGTGATCGCGCTCAAGAAGGGCAGCGAGGTCAAGGCGGCGGATAGAACCCCGGTGGCGCTGGAGTCGGTGGGCTGCATGGCAGAGCTGATCGAGGTCGATAGCGTGCAGCCGGGCATCCTCCAGGTGCGCTGCCTCGGCACGCAGCGCTTCGAGGCCACGCACCTCGAGCAGCAGGCCGACCATCTGTGGGTCGCCCAGGCCCGACGGCTGCCCGAGGACGAAACGGTGCTGCCGAGCGAAGCGCTGCTCGGCTCGGCGAAAGGCCTGGCCAATGCCATCGCCACGCTCAAGCAGCAGGGCAGCGTGCCGTTTCTCGAGCCCTACCAGTTCGACAGCGCCGGCTGGCTGGCCAACCGCTGGTGCGAGATCCTGCCGATCTCGCTCGCCGCCAAACAGAAGCTGATGGAGCTGCCCGACCCGCTCGTGCGGCTGCAACTGGTCGACGAGTTCCTGCGCAGCAAGGGCGTGGTGGTTTGAGCCGCCCATGACGCGCCTTGCCGCGCTCAGCATGGCGCCCGAGCAGTTCCGCGCGCTCGGCCATGCGCTGGTGGAGCGCATCGCCGATGAGCTGGCCGCGCTGTACGCCCGGCCGGTGGCCGACGGGGTGACGACGCCGGCCGGCATCCGCGCCCGCCTCGGCGATCGTGGCTTGCCGGCGCAGGGCGAGGACGCCGCGCACGTCCTCGAGGAAGCGGCGGCCTTGCTGTTCGAGCAGACGCCACGCACCCGCCACCCACGCTTTCATGGCTACATTGCCGCCTCGCCCGCACCGATCGGCATGCTGGCCGAGCTGCTGGCCGCATCGGTCAACAGCAACGTGGCGCTGTGGAACGCCGCGCCGGTGGCGAGCGAGATCGAGGCACAGACCGTGCGCTGGCTGGCCGAACTGGTGGGCTACCCGGCCGGTTGCGGTGGGCTCCTGGTGAGCGGCGGGAGCATGGCGAACCTGGTGGCGCTGCTCGCCGCACGCCGGGCAGGGGTGTCGTGGGACGTGCGCGAAAGCGGCCTGCGCGGCGCGGCGCTCGCGGTCTATGCCTCGCGCGAGACGCACGGCTGGCTGCACAAGGCGGTCGATCTGGCCGGAATCGGCACACAGTCGCTGCGCTGGATCGCGACCGACGCCTTGCAGCGGCTCGACGTCGCGGCGCTCGAAGCGGCCATCGACGCGGATGTCGCGGCCGGCGTGCAGCCCTTGATGGTGGTCGGCACCGCCGGCACGGTGAGCACCGGCGCGGTCGATCCGCTGCCCGCGATGGCGGCGCTGTGCCGCCGGCACAGCCTGTGGCTGCACGTCGACGGCGCCTACGGGGCGCCGGCGGCTTGCCTGATCGACTCGAAGCATGCCGGCCGGCTCGGCAGCGCCGGCGCCGACCTTGCCGGCCTGCGCGAAGCAGACTCGCTGGCGCTGGACCCGCACAAGTGGCTTTATGCGCCGATCGACGCGGGCTGCGTGCTGGTGCGCGATCCGCGCAGCCTGTTCGACGCCTTCAGCCACCGCCCTCCCTACTACGGCACGCCCGGCGAAGACGACGGCCTGAACTTTCACGAACTCGGGCCGGAGAACACGCGCGGCCTGCGCGCGCTCAAGGTCTGGCTGGCGCTGCGCGTCGCGGGCCGCGAGGGCTTCCGGCAGATGATCGGCGACGACATCGCGTTGGCGCAGCGGCTGTTCGAGCGCGTGCAGGCCACGCCGCGGCTCGAGGCGCTGACGCAGCAGCTCGGCGTCACCACCTTTCGCTTCCGGCCGCCCGGCCTGCACGACGAGGCGGTGCTCGACGCGTTCAACCGCGAACTGCTCGCGCGCCTGCAGCACGACGGCCGCGCCTACCTGAGCCAGGCGCTGATCGGCGGACGCTTCGCGCTGCGCGCATGCATCGTCAACTTCGCGACGCTGCACGCCGATGTCGATGCGCTGCCGGGCCTCGTGCAGGAACTGGGCGACGCGCTCGTGCTCGAACGCCCGTAGCCGCTTCGACGAGGCCGGCGCTGCGCCGGCACACGCGGCCGGTCCGGCTCAGGCGCCGATGCGCGCCCGCGGTGCCGGCGCCACCAGCGAGCGGCCGAGCACCGGCGCCAACGCCACGCCCGTGTGCGTGCCCGCGGCCACCACCTGCTCCGGCGTGCCGGCCGCCACCACACGGCCGCCACCGCCACCGCCTTCGGGCCCGAGATCGATGACCCAATCGGCCTCGGCGATCACGTCGAGGTCGTGCTCGATCACGATGACGCTGTGCCCGCCGTCGACCAGCCGGTGCAGCACGCGGATGAGCTTCTCGACATCGGCCATGTGCAGACCGACCGTGGGCTCGTCGAGCACGTACAGCGTGTGCGGCAGCTTCTGACCGCGGCGCGTGATGTCGTCGCGCACTTTGCTCAATTCGGTGACGAGCTTGATGCGCTGCGCCTCGCCGCCGCTGAGCGTGGGCGACGGCTGGCCCAGGGTCAGGTAGCCCAGCCCCACGTCCTTGAGCAGTTGCAGCGGGTGCGCAATGCTCGGCATGGAGGCGAAGAAATCGACCGCCTCGTCGACCTCCATCTGCAGCACGTCGCCAATGCTCTTGCCGCGCCAGGTGACGGCCAGCGTTTCGGGATTGAAACGCGCGCCGTGGCATTGGTCGCAGGCCACCTTCACGTCGGGCAGGAAGGCCATCTCGATGGTGCGCAGGCCCTGACCCTCGCAGCCGGGGCAGCGGCCGGTGCCGGTGTTGAAGCTGAAGCGCGCGGCGGGGTAGCCGCGCGCCTTTGCTTCCAGCGTCTCGGTGAAGAGCTTGCGGATGGTGTCCCAAAAGCCGATGTAGGTGGCGGGGCAGGAGCGCGGGGTCTTGCCGATGGGCGTCTGGTCGACTTCGAGCACGCGATCGACCGGCTCGAAGCCGGCGAGACCCGTGCAGCCGGTCCAGGCGGGGTGTCGGCCGGCGGCGAGCGCATCGCGGCCCGCCTTGGTGACTTTCATGGCGGCGGCGGCGTGCACGTTGTGCAGCAGGACGTCGCGCGCGAGCGTGCTCTTACCGGAGCCGGAGACGCCGGTGACGGCGACCAGGCGTTGCAGGGGGATGTGGAGGTCGATGTCCTGCAAGTTGTGAAGTGATGCGCCGGTGAGCTCGAGCCCGATGAAATCACCTGCCCCGCTCTGCTCCCTCTCCCTCTGGGAGAGGGCAGGGGTGAGGGCCAACGCAGCAGCCCGACCCGGCCGACCGGCCGCAACCGGCTGGCCCCTCACCCCGGCCCTCTCCCCAGAGGGGCGAGGGAGCAAAGCGTGTCCGTCGGTGGATGGAGACTCCACCGGCCGCCGCGCCTGCAGCGGATGCCGCATCGGATGCGCGAGCAGGCGCCCCGTTACCGACGCCGGCTCGCGCAGCAGATCGGCGGCCGTGCCCTGCGCCACCAGCCGCCCGCCGCGTTTGCCGGCACCGGGCCCGATGTCGATGATGTGCTCGGCACGTCTGATCGTGTCCTCGTCGTGCTCGACGACGACCAGCGTGTTGCCCTGGCTGCCCAGCACGTGCAGCGCGTCGAGCAGGATGCGGTTGTCGCGCGGGTGCAGACCGATGGTCGGCTCGTCCAGCACGTAGCACACGCCCTGCAGGTTGCTGCCGAGTTGCGCGGCCAGGCGGATGCGCTGGGCTTCGCCTCCGCTCAGCGTCGGTGCCGCGCGGTCGAGCGTGAGATAGCCCAGGCCAACCTGTTCCAGGAAGCTCAGCCGCGAGCGGATCTCGGCGATCACGTCGCGCGCGATCGTCGCCTCGCGGCCGTCGAGCTTTTGCGCCTCGATCCAGCGGCGGGCATCGACGACCGAGCGTGCGGCCACAGCGGCGATCGACTGCTCGCCCTTCTCGTCACCGCGCGCCTTCTCCGCGGCGCCGTCACCGCCACCGCCCATCATTTCCCGGGCGTCGCGACCGCCATCGCGACGCTTCTCCGGAGCACCGCCATCGCCATCGCCCAGCTTCTCTGCAGCGCCGCCACCGCCCGCCTGCGCAACCGCGACGCCCTGCTCTTCACCACCGCTCGGGCGGCTCCGCTCACCCGCCTTGCCGAAGCGCACCGCCAGCGAGACCTTGTTCAAGCGCGTACCTTGGCAGGTGGCGCAGGGCGCGTCCACCACGTCTTCCACGTCGGGCTCGGCGAAAGTCTTCTCTCGGCCGCCACTGTCTTCGTCTCGCACCGAATCGTCGAGCGCCTTGCGCTGCTCGCGCGTGAGCGCCAGCCCGGTGCCCACGCAGTCGCCGCACCAGCCGTGCTTGCTGTTGTAGGAAAACATGCGCGGGTCCAGCTCGGGAAAACTGGTGCCGCAGCTCGGGCAGGCGCGCTTGGTCGAGAACACCCTGACGCGGCCGATCCGGTGCGTCGGCGCGCCGTCGGCCATGGCCGCTTGCAGGCCGTCGAGCGGTGCGAGCAGGTGCACGACGCCCTTGCCGAGTTCGAGCGCCTTGGTCAGCAGCGTGCGCAGGCCAGCCTCGTCGTCGGGCTGCACGGTAATGTCTCCGACCGGCAGCTCCAAAGTGTGTTCCTTGAAGCGGTCGATGCGCGGCCAGGGCGAGGTCTTCATGAACTCGCCGTCCACGCGCAGATGCGTGTGACCGCGCTGGGCCGCCCACTTGGCGAGGTCGGTGTAGACGCCCTTGCGGTTGATGACCAGCGGCGCGAGCAGGCCGACGTGCTGGCCGCGGTAGTCGCGCAGCAGTTGCGCGGCGATGGACTCGGGTGTCTGCGGGCGCACCGCCACGCTCGCGTCGGCCGTGCAGTGCGGGCAGTACTGGGTGCCGAGCTTGACGAACAGCAGGCGCAGGAAGTGATAGACCTCGGTGCTGGTGGCCACCGTGCTCTTGCGGCCGCCGCGCGAAAGGCGCTGCTCGATGGCCACCGTCGGCGGGATGCCGTACACCGCATCCACCTCGGGCCGCCCGGCCGGCTGCACGATGCTGCGCGCATAGGCGTTGAGCGATTCGAGATAGCGGCGCTGGCCTTCGTTGAAGAGGATGTCAAAAGCCAGCGTGCTCTTGCCGGACCCCGAGACACCCGTGACCACGCTGAACTTGCCGCGCGGAATATCGACCGACAAGCCCTTGAGGTTGTGCTCTCGCGCGTTGACGATCTGTATCACCCCCTCCCCGCCGTCTCCCTCACTTGCAGTGCGCGATCCGGCTTGCAAGCCGGATCCGCTCGACGGGCTCGCCGCATGCGGCTCGAAAGCCCCGTCTCGCCCCCAGCCCTCTCCCTGAGGGAAAGGGAGTCGTTCGCGCACTTCGACGACCAGGCCACCTTCGCCCAGCGAGCGCTCGTAGGCGCGCAGCGCCGCACCGGTGTGCGACGTGGGATGCAGCTTCACGTCATCGGGCGTGCCGAAGCACACCAGCTCGCCACCCGCCTCCCCACCCTCCGGCCCCAGATCGATCAACCAGTCCGCCGAGCGCACGACATCCAGGTTGTGCTCAATGACCACGAGCGAGTGCCCGGCCTCGAGCAGCTTGCGGAAGGCGCGCATCAGCTTGGCGATGTCGTCGAAGTGCAGGCCGGTGGTCGGCTCGTCGAACATGAAGAGCGTGCCCTTCTTCGCCACCGGCTGGCGCGTGGCGGTGGCGTTCTTCGCCGCGTCGGCCAGGAAGCCGGCGAGCTTGAGGCGTTGCGCCTCGCCGCCGCTGAGCGTGGGCACCGGCTGGCCGAGCTTCACGTACTCGAGACCGACATCGACCAGCGGCGTGAGTGCGCGCAGCACCTCGCGGTCCTGGGCAAAGTAGCGCGCCGCGTCGGCGATGGTCAGCTCCAGCACCTGGTTCACGTCCAGCGACTTGCCGGCGCGTTCGATCTTCACTTCCAGCAACTCGGGCCGGAAGCGCTTGCCGTCGCAGTCGGGGCAGCGCAGGTACACGTCGCTGAGGAACTGCATCTCGACGTGCTCGAAGCCCGAGCCGCCGCAGGTCGGGCAGCGGCCGTCGCCGGCGTTGAAGCTGAACATGCCCGGCCCGTAGCCGCGCTGTCTTGCAATGGGGGCCTCGGCGAAGATGGCCCGCAGCGTGTCGAAGGCGCCGACGTAGCTGGCCGGGTTGGAGCGCGCCGTCTTGCCGATCGGCGACTGATCGACGAACACGGCGCCGTTCAGGTGGTCGGCACCGAGCAAGCGGTCGTGCTCGCCGGGCGTCTCGGTGGCCTTGCCGAAATGGCGGGCCAATGCCGGGAACAGCAGGTCCTGCATCAGCGTGCTCTTGCCGGAGCCGCTGACACCCGTCACGCAGACCAGCCGCTGCAGCGGGAACTCGATGGTGAGGTCACGCAGGTTGTGCTCGCGCGCGCCTTCGACGACGAGGCGCGGCGTGTTGTCGGTGACCAGCCGCTTGAGGCCTAGGCCGATCGAGCGGCGTGCGCCGAGGTAGGCGCCCGTCATGGTGTCGGCGCGTTTCAGGTCTTCGGGCGTGCCGTCGAAGACGATGCGCCCGCCCTGCGTTCCGGGGCCAGGGCCCATGTCGATCACGCGGTCGGCGGCCAGCATCACAGCCGGGTCGTGCTCGACGACGACCAGCGTGTTGCCGGCGTCGCGCAGCCTGAGCATCGCCTGGTTGATTCGGTTCATGTCGCGCGGGTGCAGACCGATCGAAGGCTCGTCGAGCACGAACAGTGTGTTGACGAGCGAGGTGCCGAGCGCCGTCGTCAGGTTGATGCGCTGCACCTCACCGCCGCTGAGGGTGCGGCTCTGGCGGTCGAGCTGCAGGTAGCCGAGGCCGACGTCGCAGAGGTACTTGAGGCGCGTGCGGATTTCCGTGAAAAGCAGGTGCAGCGCCGTGTCGATGGCATCCGCCGCAGGGGCAAGGTCGGTGTGGGAACCGAACGGGCGGTCGAAGAACGACCGCAGCTTGTCGATGGGCATCAGCATCAGGTCATGCAGGCTCAGCCCCGGCAGCGCTTCGAGCTCCTCGCGCGTCCACGCCACGCCGTGCGGCATGAAGCGCTTGCCGGGCGCCAGCACCATATCGGCGCCCTCCTTCGTGCCGAGGCGCCACAGCAGCGACTCCAACTTCAGCCGCGCGCCCCCGCACACGGTGCACGGCGTGTAGCTTCTGTACTTGGACAAGAGCACGCGGATGTGCATCTTGTAGGCCTTGCTCTCCAGGTACTCGAAGAAGCGGCGCACCCCGTACCACTGCTTGTTCCAGTTGCCCTTCCAGTTCGGCGTGCCCTCGATGACCCACTCGCGCTGCGCCTCGGAGAGCTGAGCCCAGGCGGTGTCGCGCGGTATGCCGGCTTCGCCGGCGTAATCGAGCAGGTCCTTGAAGCTGTCCTTCCAGGCCGGCGTGGCCAGGGTCTTGATCGCGCCGCCACGCAGGGTCTTGCGGGCGTCGGGAATGACGAGGCCCCAATCGACACCGATCACCCGGCCGAAGCCGCGGCAGGTTTCGCACGCACCGTAAGCCGAGTTGAACGAGAACATCGCCGGTTGCGGATGGCTGTAGCGCGTGTCGCTGTCGGGGCAGTGCAGGCCCGAAGAGAAGCGCCAGATGCCGGCTTCTCGGGGAAGCGATGGCTTTGCCTCTTCTTCTCGCTGGGGGCGAGACGGGGCTTTCGAGCCGCATGCGGCGAGCCCGTCGAGCGGATCCGGCTTGCAAGCCGGATCGCGCACTGAAAGTGAGGGGCCGGCCCGACCTTCATCTTCCGTCGCAGAAGCGGAAACCGAAGCCGATGCGTACACGTTCAACCGACCACTGCCCCGCTTGAGCGAAATCTCGAGAGCCTCCACCACGCGCGACTTCTCCACGCCGTCGAGCCGGAACCGATCCGCCACCACATCGAGCAGCTTGCGCGGCCCCGTCGGCGTGGCGATCTCGCGCTCGGCCTGCACGCGGGTGTAGCCGCTGGCCGCGAGCCATTGCTCGATGTCCTGTTGCGACGTGTTGGCCGGCAGCTCGACCGGAAAGGTGACGACCAAGCGCTGACCCGGTGCAGCACGCCGCTGCAGCTCGGCGTAGATCGACTCCGGGTCGTCCTCGCGCACCGGCTTGCCGCTCTGCTTGTCGAACAAACGCCCGGCGCGCGCGAACAAGAGTTTGAGGTGATCGTTCAACTCGGTCATCGTGCCGACCGTCGAGCGCGAGGTGCGCACCGGGTTGGTCTGGTCGATGGCGATGGCCGGCGGCACGCCTTCCACGTGGTCGACTGCCGGCCGGTCCATGCGGTCGAGGAACTGGCGCGCGTACGCGCTGAAGGTTTCGACGTAGCGGCGCTGCCCTTCGGCATACAGCGTGTCGAAGACGAGGCTCGATTTGCCGGAACCGCTGGGCCCGGTGACCACCGTCAGCTCACCGGTGTGCAGGTCGAGATCGAGGTTCTTGAGGTTGTGCTGGCGCGCGCCGCGAATGCGGATCACGCCGGGTGGGCATTGACCGTTAGGCATGGGGGTCCCGGGGGTGAGGCAGAAGATTCTAGGGATGCGCCCACGGTCCCTGCGAAGCGGGTCTTTGTCACGCCGCAGCGGCTGCATGTCGGTTCTTCCCAATGCGCGCCAGCGTACATCTGAGTAACCTGATGTAAACGTTCGTTCGACAACGCACCGAGGAGTTCCAGATGCGCAATCTTTCGGCAGCCTTCCGCTGTCTCGCCCAACTGCTGTTGCTGTCAGGCGCAGCCTTGCCGGCCGCTGCACAGATCGTCGTAGGCCAGACGGCCGGCTTCACCGGCGCCGTCGCCGCCGGCGTGCAGGAAAGCACTGCGGGGGCCAAGCTTTACTTCGACGCCGTCAACGCCAGTGGCGGCGTAAACGGGCAACCGATCAGGTTGGTCTCGCTGGACGACAAGTTCACGCCCAAGCTGGCGGCCGAGAACGCTCGCAGGCTGATCACCGAGCACGGCGTAATCGCGTTGTTTCTCACCCGCGGCACACCGCACACCGAGGCCATCTTGCCGCTGCTGACGGAGTTCAGACTGCCGCTGGTGGGGCCTTCCACGGGTGCCATGGTGCTGCACGAGCCGGTGCACGCCTACATTTTCAACGTGCGGGCAACCTATCAGCGCGAGGCCGAACGGGCGGTGCGGCACCTGGGGCTGACCGGGCTGACGCGCATCGCGATCCTGCGCACCGACGACTCCTTCGGGGCGGACGTGGTTGCCGGCGCCGTCAAGGGCTTCGCCGGCGCCGGCCTGCAACCGGTGATGAACGAAACGTTCAACCGCGCCAAGCCCGACTTCAGCGCCATCGCGCCGATGGTGGCGAAGTCCAACGCGCAAGCGGTCGTGTTCATCGGCTCCGGTGCGGCGGTGTCCGACGGGACCAAGGCGATTCGTGCGGCCGGCTCCAGCGCGCAGATCGTCACGATGTCGAACAACGCCTCTTCCGGCTTCATCACACAAATGGGAGAGAACGCCCGCGGCACCATCGTGTCGCAGGTATTTCCCAGTTCGCGCTCCATCGCATCCCCGCTGGTCAAGGAGGCGATCGAGCTCGCCAAGGCCAAGGGACTGGACGGAGTGACCCCGGCCATGCTCGAAGGCTTTGCGGCCGCGAAGGTGCTGGTAGAGGGCCTGCGCCGCGCGGGCGTTGCCCCCACACGCGAGAAGCTGGTGCTTGCCCTCAACGGCATCCGCAAGTTCGACCTGGGCGGCATGGAGCTGAACTACAGCCCGACCGACCACACCGGCCTGGACTTCGCCGACCTGTCCATCATCGGTGCCGACGGCAGGTTCCGCCGCTGAGTCGGCGCCGGCTCGCTCACGGCGGCGAGAGCGTCCGGCCGAAGCGGCCCTGTTCACCGCGCAAAGACGGCTCAGCGCGAGCGCTGCACTCCGGCCGCGACCGCCGCGGCGCGGTCCCACTCGGCGTCGAACCACGGCTCACCGCGCAGGCACGCGGCCGCCATGTCGAGCGCATCGGCGCCCCAGAACAGCAAGGGACCGAGCGCCGGGTCACGACGCGGCAGTTCGAGCGTCGGCACGCCGAAGATCCCGCGCGCGATGGCGACGTCGGTGTTGGCACGCAGCGCCTGCTTCACTGCGACGGACTGCGGATCGCGTGCAGGCGCGAGTTGCACCGTGAGCCGTGCCAGCGCCTGCGCATCGTCGCCCGCACCGCCGCTGCGCCAGACCTGGTGCAGCACCGTCTCGCACTGGTAGCGGTTCGCAGCGCCGTCCTCGCCGCACGCCACCAGCAGGCGCAGCAACGGCAAGGGATTGAACGGGTGCGCCACCGGCATCGCGAGTGCGACGCCGTCTCGATGCGCGAGCCAGGCCACCTGCCGGTAGGTCCAGTCGCGCTTGGGTGCAATCTCGGCCGGCCCGAGCTGGCCCCAGTGCGCAAGCAGTCCGGCAAAGAGCAGCGGCCGATAAGTCACCGCGTAGGAACAACCCTCGAGCGCCTGCGGCAGGCGCTCGAAAGCAAGGTAGGCATAGGGTGAAATCGGGTCGAACCAAAAGGTGATCGGTGTCATCTCGAGCGGTCTCCGGTACCGCGGCGACGAACTTCAAGCTGAAGCCAAACCGCGCGCCTTTCGGGCTCGTCCAACACCGCCCAGGCGACGATTTCATCGATGGTTCGCCAGCAGCCTTCGCACCACCCGCTCGCTTCGTTCATCCGGCATACGTTCGTGCAAGGGGAGGCGACTGCGCCGCTCCCCTCGCGGGGCAGTGCTGCCCCGTCCCGAACCCTGCCCTCGGGAGAAGGGGCGCTTTCTTTGCGCGTCATGTCGCCGCCGCCGCACGCCTGGCCAGTACGGCGTTGGCGACCCGCGACACCGGCTTGATGCTCAACTTGCCCGATATGAACGCCGCCGCGTCGACCAGCGCATCGAGCTCGACGCCCGTCTCGATGTTCAGACCTTGCAGCATGAATACCACGTCCTCGGTCGCCACATTGCCGGTTGCACCCTTGGCGTAAGGGCAGCCACCCAGGCCAGCCACGCTGGCATCGAAGCGATGGATACCGAGTTCCAGGCAAGCGTAGATGTTCGCCAGCGCCTGGCCATAGGTGTCATGAAAATGGCCACTGACCTCATCGATCGGGTAATGCTTGAGCGCGCGCTCCATCGCCGCCTGCACGCGCCGTGGCGTCCCTGTGCCGAGGGTGTCGGCCACGCCCACATGCTGCACGCCGATCTCTCGCATGAGCCTGACGACGAACTCGACGCGATCGGGGTCGGTCTCGCCTTCGTAGGGACAGGCCAGCGCGCACGAGACGGCGCCGCGCACCTTGATGCCGGCAGCGCGCGCCGCCTCAGCCACGGGAGCGAAACGCTCGATCGATTCCGCGATCCCGCAATTGATGTTGCGCTGGCTGAAAGCTTCGCTGGCGGCACCGAACACCACCACCTCGTCCGGCCACCGCTCGCGTGCCGGCGTCATCGCCGCTTCCAGCCCCTTGAGGTTGGGCGTGAGCACGCTGTAGCGCACGCCGGGCCGGCGCGCGATGCCGGCCATGACCTGCGCGTTGTCGGCCATCTGCGGCACCCATTTCGGGCTGACGAAACTGGTGACTTCGATCTCGCGCAGGCCGGCTGCCTGCAGACGGTGAACCAGCTCGATCTTGTCGGCAGCAGGCACTGGCGCCGGTTCGTTCTGCAGGCCGTCACGCGGACCCACATCGAGCAAAGTCACGCGGCTCGGGAGCATGTGAAATACCTCACGGAAATCTGCCTCGCGCTAGCGGAAAATTCGTTCAACCCCCCGACCCGGGGCGCGTCGTCACCATTGTGCGGGGTGGGCAAACACGCCGCCGAGACGCAGCATCGACGCATTCGTGGAGCCTGCCTTGACCGCCCTGACCCGCCTGCATCTTGCCACCCGCATTCATCTCGCGCTGCTGCGCGAACTCAAGCAGGGCATCGACGTGCGCCGGATGCTGAGCGAGCGCGACTACGCCGAAGAAGTGCTCGAGATCTGCCGCGGCATCGACGACCTGGCCTTGCTGGAAATGGCCGACCGCTTCGACGACGAGAGCGCCGCCGAGGATGCGAAGGCGCACATGGCCGAGGCGGCGCAACGCGCACGGGCGGCATTGGCACAGATCCCGAAGCGTGCGTTCGCCGTGCCGCAGGATCTGGCTTGGTCGCGCCACACCAGCGGCTTCGGCGTCACGCAGGCACCGGCCGGGCTCGAGTCCGCACCGGCGTCGCTCGAGCCGACGAACGCACCGCGGTCCCGATTCGCGCCAGCCGACTGGCTGCGTCTGGCCAAGCAGCGCGGCGCGCGTCACTGATCGGCGGCAAAGCGCAGACATATCGAGCGGCGGCACCCATGCCGCTGAACCGCGCCGCAATCAGGTCTCGATGCCACGCGGCAGCAGAGCGAGCCTTCCGCAGCGCCTCGCGTTTGCAAAGGCAACACCGCTCTGCAGGATCCGCCAAGAGATGAGTCGCGGCGGGAGTTGCGCGCCTCGTCCTTCGTGCTTTATTGCTCTTCGAGGTCCAGCAAGGCTTCGCCCTCGGCGACCTGGTCGCCCGCTGCGAAGCGCAGTGCAGCGACCACGCCGTCGCTCGGCGCATTGAGCGTGTGCTCCATCTTCATCGCCTCCATCACTGCGAGCGGCTGTCCGCGAGATACACGCTCTCCCGGCTGAGCAAGAAAGGCGATCACCTTGCCGGGCATCGGCGCCGTCAGGCGCCCGGCCTCGGCGACTTCGCCGGCGTGCGCCAGCACATCGACCTCGCGCAGCAAGGCCGAGCCCTCGGGTGCGAATACCGCGACGTTTTCGCCGACGGTGTAAACAGCCAACGCCAGGCGGCGTTCGCCCAGCCGCACGTCGTAGCGGTCACGCCCGGCCTCTACGGCGAGCGGCAAGGCGGTGAATGCATAGCGCTCGCCGCCGACCTCGAGTTGCATGGCTGCGTCGTGGCTGCGCTCGAGTGCCACGCTGTGACGACCGCCCGCGTGGTCGATCTCGAAGCGCCGCACCGCCGCGCCGAACAGTCGCCACCCGTCGCGGCGCGACCAGGGGTCGGCATCCTCGGCGGCGCGCTCCAAGGCCAGCGCGTGCGCGGCCACACCGGCTGCAGCCACCGGCAATGGCAGGGCCGGCACATCGAACAGCGCGGCGCGTTCGCGCTCGATCAGTGCGGTGTCGAGTTCGGCCTTCGCGAACGAGGCGCTCAGCACCACGCGACGCAGAAAGGCAGCATTGGTGTGCGGGCCGACGATGTGGGTCTGCGCCAATGCGGCGTCGAGCCGGGCCAGGGCCTGCTCGCGGTCCTCGCCCCAGACGATGAGCTTGGCGATCATCGAGTCGTAGTGCGGCGACACCGTGTCGCCCTCGCCGAAGCCGGCGTCCACGCGCACCGGTGCAGGATCGTGAGCGCTCTGGGCGTCGGCATTGCGGCGGAACGCCACATGAGCCGGCCAGCGCAGCACCGCCAGCGCGCCGGTCGAAGGCAGAAAGTCGGCTTCCGGGTTCTCGGCGCACAGGCGCGCCTCGATCGCATGGCCGTGGATCTCTAGGTCGTCCTGCGCCAGCGGCAGCGGCTCGCCCGCAGCCACGCGCAGCTGCCACTCGACCAGGTCCAGGCCGGTGATGGCCTCTGTGACCGGGTGCTCGACCTGCAGGCGCGTGTTCATCTCCATGAAGTAGAAGCGCCAGCCCTCGGGCCGGCCGTAGCCGAGCGTCTGCTCGACGATGAACTCGACCGTGCCGGCGCCCACGTACCCGACCGCCTGCGCGGCCTTCACGGCCGCCTCGCCCATTTCGCGGCGCCGCTCGGGCGTCATGCCAGGCGCGGGCGCCTCCTCGAGCAGTTTCTGGTGGCGTCGCTGCACGGAGCAGTCACGCTCGAACAGGTGCACGCAGCGGCCCTGCGCGTCGGCGAAGACCTGGATCTCGACATGCCGTGGGCGCTGCACATAGCGCTCGATCAACACCGCGTGATCGCCGAAGCTGCTCACGGCCTCACGCCGGCAGGAGGCCAGCGCGGTCGCGAATTCGACCTCGCTCGCCACCACGCGCATGCCCTTGCCACCACCGCCGGCACTGGCCTTGATGAGCACCGGGTAGCCGATTCGCGCGGCCTCGCGCTGCAGCAGGGCCGGGTCCTGATCGGCGCCGTGGTAGCCGGGCACCAGCGGCACGCCGGCTGCCTCCATCAGCCGCTTCGACTCGGCCTTCAGACCCATTGCGCGAATGGCGCCAGGCGGCGGCCCGATGAACACGACGCCGGCGCCGCCGCAGGCCCGAGCGAAGGCCTCGTTCTCACTGAGGAAACCGTAGCCCGGGTGCACGGCTTGCGCGCCGCTCGCAAGCGCTGCTTCGAGGATGCGCTCAAGGCGCAAGTAACTCTCGCGCGGCGCCGCGCCGCCGATGTGCAGCGCCTCGTCGCAGGCGAGCACGTGTTTCGCGCCGACATCGGCATCGGAGTACACCGCGACGGTGGCAATGCCCAGGCGCCGCGCGGTCGCGGCGACCCGGCAGGCGATCTCGCCGCGGTTGGCGATCAGGATTTTCTTGAACATGTGGTCCTTCTCGTCACGCCGGCGTCGAAGGCGTCATGCCGTACAGCGTCTTCAAACGCGCCCACAGACGCACCAGAAACTTCGACAGCAGCCACACCACCACGAGCATCACGACCACAGCCAACGCCACGACGGCCAGCGCCAAGAGCGGCTGCTCGAAAGCCAGCCACAGCACCGACGGCACCGCCATGTCCCCCAGCAGCGACAGGCCGATGTTGGAGAACGGCTCCGGCGACGTGTTGGCCGCCGCCCGCGTGGTTGCCTTGGCCGCATGGCTGGTGGCGGCCAAGGTGCCGCCGAGGAGCGCGGCGAGCGTGGCGGCGGTGGCCTGGTCGGCGCCGAACACGCCCGCCGCGAGCGCCGCACCGGCGGGAATGCGCACCACCGTGTGAACCAGGTCCCAGAGAGAATCGAGCCCCGGGATCTTGTCGGCGAAGAATTCGACGAACAGCATGAAACCGCTGCCCGCCAGCAGGGCCGGGTGCTGGAGCACCTGCAGCCCAGGCGGCAACTCGACCCAGCCGGCGTACCCGGCCAGGCCCGTGAACGCCAGCACCGCGTACAGGCGCAGCCCGCTGGCCCAGCCCAGTGCGGCGGCCAGCGCGATCAGCTCGGGGGTGCCCAGGGCCTGCAAGGCGTCCATGTCTCAGGCGCGCCAGCGCGGCGGCGTCTTGTCGAGGAAGCTTTGCAGGCCGTGGCGGCCGTCGTCGGAGGCGCGGGCGTCGGCGATGAGTGCTGCCGTGCGTGCGACCAGGGCCGCATCGATCGGCCGGTCGGTGACCTCGTGCAGCAGTTGCTTGCACGCAGTCAGGGCCTGCGGGCTTGCGCCAAGCAGCGCGCTGGTCCAGGCCTCGACGCATGCGTCGAGTTGATCCGACGCCGTCACTGCCTGAACGAAACCCAGGCGCAACGCGGTGGCCGCGTCGAAGCGCTCGGCTGTGAGCATGTAGCGCTGCGCCGCGCGCGCGCCCAGCGCACGGATCACATACGGGGCGATCGTGGCCGGCACCAGGCCGAGCTTGACTTCGGTGAGGCAGAAGTGCGCCGTGTCCGCCGCCACTGCCAAATCGCACGCGGCCACCAGCCCCATGCCGCCCGCGTAGGCGTCGCCCTGCACGCGGGCGATGGTCGGCTTGCGGCAGCTCGCGATGCTGCGCAGCATGTCGGCCAGACGCGCGGCATCGCCGAGGTTTTCGTCGCGCGAATACTCGGCCATGCGGCGCATCCAGTGCAGGTCGGCGCCGGCGCAAAAAGCCGGGCCCTGCGCCGCCAGCACGATCACGCGCACGCCGTCGTCGGCGTCGAGTTCACGGAATGCGCGCGTGAGCTCGGCAATGGTTTCGTCGTTGAAGGCATTGCGCACGGCGGGGCGGTCGAGCGTCACGCGGGCCACTGCCGCGGCCGGCCGGTCGATGCGAATGGGGCTTTCGCTCATGTGAGATCGCTCCTTCAATAGCGCTTGGCGGCCTCGTCGAGCATCACCTCCGTGGCGCCGCCGCCGATCGCGAGGATGCGCGCATCGCGCCAGAGCCGCTCGATCGGCGTGCCGCGCATGTAGCCCATGCCGCCGTGGAACTGCTGGCAGGTCTGCACCACTTCGTTCACCAGCTCGCCGGTCAGCGCCTTGAGCATCGACACGTCCTGCACGGCGTCGTGCCCCTGCGTGACCCGCCAGGCGCAGTGGTACAGGTACTGGCGCGCCGCGCGCGTCTTCGCGTCGAGCAGTGCGAGTCGGTGGCGGATGACCTGCTTGTCCCACAGCGTTGCACCGAAGGCTTGGCGCAGGCGAACCTGTGCAAGCGTGAGCTTCAGGGCCTGCTGCGCATGACCGACCGCCATGGCGGCCAGCGCGATGCGTTCGGTCTGGAAGTTCTTCATCACCGCCTGGAAGCCGCGACCTTCCTCGCCGAGCAGGTTGGTGGCCGGAACGCGGCAGTTCTGGAACACGAGTTCTGCGGTGTCCGACGACAGCCAGCCGGTCTTGTCCAACGAGCGGCTCACGCTGAACCCGGGCGTGCCCTTCTCGACGATGAACATCGAGATCGCATGCCGCGCTTCGCCGGTGCGTGCGGCAATGAAATACAGGTCGGCGTGCACGCCGTTGGTGATGAAGAGCTTGCTGCCGTCGAGCACCCAGTGATCGCCGTCTCCGTCGGTGCCACGAACGGCACGCGTGCGCAGGCCGGCCACATCGGAGCCGGCGCCTGCTTCGGTGATACCGACGGCAGTGATCAGCTCGCCGCGCGTGATGCCGGGCATCCAGCGCTCGAGTTGGGCCGGTGAACCGGCATGCGCGAGATGCGGGCTCGCCATGTCGGTGTGCACCAGCACCGTGATGACGAAGCCGCCGAAGGTCGATTGCGACAGCGCCTCGGCAAACACCAGATTGGTCAGCGCATCGGCGCCGGCGCCGCCGTGTTCGGGAGCGTGCGTCAGGCCGAGCAAACCGGCGGCGCCGAGCTTGCGCAGCACCGCTCGCGGAACGCAGCCCGCCGACTCCCACGCTTCGCCGTGCGGCTCCACTTCACGTTCGAGGAAGCGCGCGACCTGGTCGCGCAGCAGTTCATGCTCAGGAGCGACGTAGATGCTGTCCATGGTCAATGGCGCCAGACCTTCAGGCCGCGAAGCGACTCCAGCGCGTCGAAGTCGCGGTCGCTGTGCAGCAGCGCGTAGTCGTGCTCGATGCAGTAGCTGGCCAATAAAACGTCGATCGGGCTGGCAATGGTGCGGCCGCGAGCGCGCAGTGCGCGGTAGTGCTGTGCGGCACGCTGCGCCTCGTTCTCGCCCCCGATCTCAACCACCGGCAAGGCGGCCAGTGTGCGCCGCGCGGCGTTGTAGTCCTTCTCGTCGCGAAAACCGCGCAGCACCTCGAACAGCACGAGATCGGCCATGGCCACCGGCGCGCCGCCGTCCTCGAGCAACTCCGTGAGCCTCGTCACCGAAGCAACGTCGCGGCCGTTGAAAAAGTCGATCCAGACCGAGGAATCGACGAGGATCATTTTCGGCGCGACTTGAGCGTGGACTCAGGTACTGCCACCGGCTCGGCCGAATAGCCTGGCTGCGGCTCCCGTGCGCTCAGCGCAGCAGCCTGCGGGATATCGTCCCAGCGCAACTTGCCGTGCAACGCGAGGATGTCGCGGTAGGCCGCCTTGCGGGCGAGCAGCTTGAGACCTGCTTCGACCGCCTCCTTCTTGGTCTTGAACGGTCCGGCCCGCATGGCCGCTTCGAGCAAAGCCTCTTCAATGACGATGTTGGTGCGCATGATGTGTATAGCAAAAGTATTACGTACACATCGTACATCACATCCGAAAAACTCCGAACCTCGGCTGCTCGGGAATCGGCGCGTTGAGACTGGCGCTGATCGCCAGAGCCAGCACGCGCCGCGTGTCGGCCGGATCGATGACGCCGTCGTCCCACAGCCGCGCGCTGGCGTAGTACGGATGCGCCTGCCGTTCGAACTGCTCGAGGATGGGATCCTTGATCGCGCGTTCCTGCTCGTCGGACCAGTCGCCACCCTTGGCCTGCACCGAATCCCGGCGCACGGTGGCGAGCACGCTGGCCGCCTGCTCGCCGCCCATCACACCGATGCGCGCGTTCGGCCACATCCACAGAAAACGCGGCGAGTACGCGCGGCCGCACATGCCGTAGTTGCCGGCACCGAAGCTGCCGCCGATGATGACGGTGAACTTGGGCACGGTGGCAGTGGCCACCGCCGTGACCATCTTTGCGCCGTGCTTGGCGATGCCCTCGCTCTCGACCTTCTGGCCGACCATGAAGCCGGTGATGTTCTGCAGGAAGACGAGCGGCACCCGGCGCTGGCAGCACAGCTCGATGAAGTGCGCGCCTTTGAGGGCGGACTCGGAGAACAGGATGCCGTTGTTGGCGACGATGCCGACCGGCAGGCCCTCGATGTGTGCGAAGCCCGTCACCAGCGTGACGCCGTAGCGTGCCTTGAACTCGTCGAACTCGGAGCCGTCGACGATGCGGGCGATGACCTCGCGCACGTCGTAGGGCTTGCGGGCATCGAGCGGGATCACGCCGTGCAACCCGGCCGGGTCGTGCTTCGGCGGCCTCGGCTCGCGCAGCAGCAGGGGCTGCGGCTTGCGGCGATTGAGCGTGCCGACGATCTGACGCGTCAGCGCCAGGGCATGCGTGTCGTTCAGCGCCAAGTGGTCGGCCACGCCCGACAGGCGCGTGTGCACATCGCCGCCGCCCAGCGCCTCGGCGCTGATCACCTCGCCGATGGCGGCCTTCACCAGCGGCGGGCCGCCGAGGAAGATGGTGCCCTGCTCCTTGACGATGACGGTCTCGTCGCTCATTGCCGGCACATAAGCGCCGCCGGCCGTGCAGGAACCCATGACCACCGCGATCTGCGGGATGCCCTGCGCGGACATGTTGGCCTGGTTGTAGAAAATGCGGCCGAAGTGGTCGCGGTCCGGGAACACCTCGTCCTGGTTCGGCAGGTTGGCCCCGCCGCTGTCGACGAGGTAGATGCAGGGCAGGCGGTTCTGCTCGGCCACTTCCTGTGCGCGCAAGTGCTTCTTCACGGTCAGCGGATAGTAGGTACCGCCCTTGACCGTGGCGTCGTTGCAGACGATGAGGCATTCGACACCGTTGACGCGGCCGATGCCGGTGATGAGCCCGGCGCAGGGGGCGGCATCGCTGCCGTCCTTGTCGGTGTAAACGTTCATCGCAGCGAGCGGTGCGATCTCCAGAAACGGTGTGCCGGGGTCGAGCAGCAGTTCGACCCGATCCCGCGGCAGCAGCTTGCCGCGCGCCAAGTGCCTGGCACGGGCGGCGCGGCTCGTGTCGGTGTCGCCACCGAGCGCGATGCGCGCCAGCCGCTCGTTCAAGTCATCGACCAGCGATCGCATCGCGGCGGCATTGGCCTTGAACTCCTCGGCGCGCGGATCGAGCTTGGATTCGAGGGCCGGCATCAAATCTCCTGCGTGCAGCGCGGGCCGCTCGGCCGCATTTGGTTGACGTTTACGTCAACGTCAACGTCAACCCATTCTAGCCAGCCCTCGAGGGCGCCCGAGAGTTCGGACCGCTAGAACGGCCCGCTCGACAGCCAGCGCTCGATCTGCGGCTTACGGTCGTTGCCCCAGAAGAGCTCGCCGTCGATGACGAAAGCGGGCGCGCCGAAGATGCCGGCGGCAATGGCCGCGTCGTTCTCCGCCTTCAGGCGCTCTTTCCAGACCGGGTCGCTCCATGCCGCCTCGGCGGCCGGCGCGTCGAGGCCGGTCTCGACGCACAACGCGCGCAGGCTGCCGGCGTCGCTCAGCACCACGCCCCGCGTGAAGTAGGCGCGCAGGCCGGCATGGGCCCAGGCCGCAGCGCTTGCTTCGTCTTGCGCATGCAGCCACCAGAACACTCGCGCGGCGTTCTGTGTCGGGATCGGGAACTGCGGTGGCGCCACGTACGGCACGCCCTCGAAGCGCGCTGAGCGCTGAAAGTCCGCCACCGAATACTCGCGCTTGAGCGGGTGGGAGACCGGGCTCTTCAACTCGGCGGCCTGAAAGGTTGCGCCGAGCAGGATCGCGTGCCAGCGCACGGTGCGTCCGTAGCGCGCCGCAACCGCCTCGACCCACTCGCTCGCAATATACGAGTAGGGCGAGGAAAAATCGAAATAGAACTCGACCGGTGCTTGGCTCATCGACGTGATCGCCTCGACCGGTCGGCTCTGTCGCTCACTTGTACAGCACGCTGGGCAGCCACATCCCGATAGCCGGGAAGTTGTACAGCAGGATGATCGCCACGACCTGGATGCCCATGAACGGCATCATGCCCGCGAAGATCTGGTTGAGCGTCACGTGCTTGGGCGCCACACCCTTCAAATAGAACGCGCTCATTGCCACCGGCGGGCTGAGGAAGGCCGTTTGCAGGTTCAGTGCCACCAGCAAGCCAAAGAACAGCGGATCGACGCCGAAGTTGTCGAGCAGCGGAATGAAGATTGGCATGAAGATCACGATGATCTCCGTCCATTCCAGCGGCCAGCCGAGCACGAAGATGATGACTTGGCTCAGGATCAAGAACTCGGTCGTGGTGAGGTCCATGCCGAGCACCCAGGTCTCGACCAGCGCCTGCCCGCCCAACAGCGCGAAGGCAGCGGAGAAGATGGCCGAGCCGACGAACAGCCAGCACACCATCGCCGTGGTCTTGGCGGTGAGGAAGACCGACTCCTGCACCATTTTCAGATTGAGCTGACGGTAGGCGGCGGCAAGGACGAAGCCGCCGAGCGCACCCATAGCCGCCGCCTCGGTCGGCGTGGCCAGGCCGAAAACAATGGAGCCGAGCACCGCCATGATCATGATCAGGAGCGGGAAGAAGCTCGACAGCAGCATCTTGAAGATCTCGAGCCTGGCGAAGCTCAGCAGCAGGTAGTAAGCCGCCATGGCGACCGCGCCCACGGCCAGACCGATCCAGTAGCCGGCCGGGGCGGGTTGCGTGGTGGCGCCAGCACCCGGTGCCGGTTTCGCCGGGGTACCTGGCTTCGTCGAGCCAGGGACCGGTGGCTCTGCGACCGCTGCAGCGCCGGGAGGTTCGCTCAACCCTCCTTCAACGGGCGGTTCCTGCACCCCGCTCGTGGGCGGCTCCTGCAGGCCGCCGACGCTGGGAGCATCCGACTCGTAGGCAACCGCGCCGATCTGCTGCAGCCCGGTGTATGTCACGACTGGAACGACACGGGTCGCCGTCTGATAACTCCACACCGCGACCACCAGAAACAGCAGTGCCGGCATCAACGCGATGAAGAGTTGCCTCAGCAGATAGCCGGTCGGCACGTCGTGGTTGCGCTTGCCCTTCAGGGCCGTCATCAACACAGGCAGCGCACGCCGCTCGCCAGTGGCGCCGACGCGCTCCAGCGGTGCGGGCAACGGCACGATGCGCTGCTCCGCAGTCAGCGGCGGAGCCCACTGCGGCTTGAGCTTTGCGACGACGATGAAGTAGAGGATGTACAGCCCGGCCAGCATCACGCCCGGAAAGAAGGCCCCTGCATAGAGCTGCACCACCGACACACCGGCGGTTGCGCCATAAACAATGAGCAGCACGGAGGGTGGGATCATGATGCCGAGGCAGCCACCCGCGGTGATGGCACCCGCCGACAACTGCACGCTGTAGCCGGCGCGCAGCATGGCCGGCATGGCGAGCAGGCCCATCAGGGTCACGACCGCACCGACGATGCCTGTGGCGGTGGCGAAGATTGCGCAGGTCACCAGCGTAGCCACACCGAGCGAACCGGGAACGCGTGCGAGCGAAAGATGCAGGCTCTTGAAGAGCTTTTCGATCAGGTTGGCGCGCTCGACCAGGTAACCCATGAACACGAACAGCGGCACCGCGATCAGCACGTCGCTGTACATCACCGAATAGGCCCGCTGCACCATCAGGTCCAGCGTCTGCGTCGTGGCTCCACCTATGGTCTGCCGGCCCGAGTGGTAGGCGAAGAAGGCGAACAGCATGCCCATGCCCATCAGCGTGAAGGCGGTCGGGAAGCCCAGCATGATCGCCACCACCACCAGCCCGAGCATCAGCAGGCCCAGGTGGCCGTTGGTGATGACCGGCGCCGACAGCAGCATGTAGGCCGCGCCCGCGACCAGGATCGCCATCAGGCTGAAGCCGAACCACAGTTCCTTGCGCAAGGTCGGCATCACGCACCCTCCTGGCGTTGTGCAGGGGGCAGCAGGCTCTTGTCGCGAGCCTCGATGTCGGCATCTTTCACGTGAACCATCTCTCTCAACTGATCGACGTCGACCTCCTCGACGTCCTCCTCGCGGGACGGCCAGGCGCCCTCGCGCAGGCAGACCACGCACCGGATGATTTCAACGAAGCCTTGCAGCAGCAGAACGGCGCCGGCGATCGGAATCACGAACTTGAACGGATAGACCGGAATGGGGTCGGCGTTGAAGGTCTGTTCTCGCATCGCGAGCGATTCCTGGCCGAACGTCCAGCCGGCCCAGGTCAGCGCCAACACGCCGGGCAAGAAGAAAACGATGTACAGCACCAGGTCGATCGTCGCCTGGGTGCGCGGGCGGAAGAAGCCGTAAAGCACGTCGCCGCGCACGTGGCCGTTCTTGCTCAGAGTGTAGGCGCCGGCCGTCATGAAGAGCGTGCCGTACAGCATGATCTGGGCATCGAGCACCCAGGCGTGCGGCTCGTTGAGCACGTAGCGCGAGAACACTTCCCAGCTGATCAGTGCCGTGAGTGCCACGGCCAGCCAGGCGAAAACTTTGCCGAACCAGGTGGAGAAGCGATCCACCGCCAATAAGGTTTTTTGCATCTGTACTTCTCCGATCCCTCGCCTCAAAAAAACGGGGGCGCCGCTGTCGGCGCCCCCGCATTGTCACGCTCGTTCAGGACTTGGCGGCGCGTCCGAAGTAGTGGTTGTAAGCCATCTTGAAATCGACCGTGTAGTCGTTTTGCCATTGGCCGGCGCGCTGGGCATAGGCCTTCTGCGAATCGAGCACCTTCTTGAAGAGGGCGTTCTCGCCGGCCTTCTTGGCAATGGTCTTGTCCCATGACTCGAGCTGGGCACGCAGGATGGCATCGGGCGTCTTGTAGAACTTGACGCCGTCCTTCTTCAACGCAATGTAGTCCTGCGAGTTGCGCTCCACGGCCTTCCAGCTCATGTCGGCACTGGCCGCCTGGACACCGTAGTCGATGATCGACTTGAGTTCAGCCGGCAGCGCCTCGAGCTTGCCCTTGTTGAACAAAATCTCGAACTGCTCGCCGCTCTGGTGGAAGCTTTGCAGCATGCAGTTCTTGGCCACGTCTGGAAAGCCGAGCAGCCGGTCGCTCGATGCGTTGTTGAACTCGGCCGCGTCAATCAGGCCGCGGTCCAGCGCGGGCACGATCTCGCCGCCCGGCAGCGGGTTGACGGCCATGCCCATGTCGGTGAACACGTCGACCGCCAGGCCGACGGTGCGGAACTTCAGGCCCTTCAGGTCTTCGACCTTGGCGACCGGCTTCTTGAACCAGCCCAGCGGCTGCGTGGGCATGGGGCCGTACAGATAGGACACGACATCCAGGTTCAGGCTCTTGTAGATTTCGGTGAGCAGGTCCTTGCCGCCGCCGTAGTTGTGCCAGGCCAGCAGCATGTTGGGGTCCATGCCGTACGCCGGGCCGGAACCCCACAGCGCAAGGGCCGAATTCTTGCCGTAGTGATAGGCAACCACGCCGTGGCCGCCATCGAGCGTGCCCTTGTTGACTGCGTCGAGCAGCTGGAAAGCGGGCACCACGGCGCCAGCCGGCAGCACTTCGATCTTCAGACGCCCACCCGCCATGTCGTTGACCTTCTTGGCGAAGTCGAGCGCGTACTCGTGGAAGATGTCCTTCGACGGCCAAGTGCTCTGGAAGCGCAGCGACGTGGTCTGCGCGATCGACACCATCGGCGCGGCCATCGCCGCAGCACCGACAGCTCCGGCTGACGCAGTTTTCAGGAAGCGGCGGCGTTGCGAGGGGGTCTTCTTCACGGTCATTGGTTTCTCCTGGGGGGTTGGTACGCGCTGGGCGACTCCTGCGTGGCAGGACAACGTTTCAGCATCTGGAACAGCAGTAATCCTACTTATGCCCGGCTCGAAGCGCGCCGGCATTTACCCGAATGGGCGTCACGTCGCGCTCCTCCCCCCCCGTAGCGGGGGCCGGGCCGACGGTTTCTTCACCCACGCCAGAACTGGCGCGTGAAGAGCACCAGCACCGCCAGCAACTCGAGCCGGCCCAGCATCATGCCGAAGGTGCAGACCCAGGTTTGAAAGTCCGAGAAGCTGCCGTAGTTGTGGACCGGCCCCACAGTGCCCAGGCCGGGACCGATGTTGTTGACGCAGGCCACCACGGCGGTGAAGGCGGTCACCACGTCCAGGCCGCTGAACAGCAGCAGCATGGTCAGCGTCACCAGGGTGGCGCCGTAGATCATCATGAAGGCCAGCACGCTGTGGATGACCTTGGGGCTGACCACCGCACGGCCGATCAACACCGGGTTGACGACATTGGGGTGCACGATGCGCACGAGTTCGCGCCGCGCCTGCTTGAGCAGCACCAGCAGCCGGATCATCTTGATGCCGCCGCCGGTAGAGCCTGCGCAGGTGGCAAAACAGCCCAGCAGCAGCATCAGGAACGGCGCGAAAAGCGGCCACTGGGTGTAGTCGGCCGAGGCATAGCCGGTGGTGGTGGCGATCGAGACGACGTGAAAGACGCTGTAGCGCAGCGCCTGTCGGTAACTCTCGTAGGTTCCATTGGTCGTGAGGTAGACGGAAATCAGAAGCACCGCGCCGATCACGACCGCATAGAAGGCGCGCACCTCGACGTCGCGCCACAGGATGCGCAGCGAACCCTGGCGCCAGGCCAGGAAGTACAGCGCGAAGCTCACGCCCGACAGCATCATGAAGACGACTGCCACCGCCTCGATGGCCGGCGAGTCCCAGTAGCCGAAGCTCAGGTCGTGCGACGAGAATCCTCCCAAGCCCATGGTGGTGCACATGTGCATGAAGGCGTCGGCCCAGCTCATGCCGGCCAGGCGATACGCGAAGAAGCACAGCACGGCGAACACGAAATAGATCACCCACAGGCCGCGCGCCGTCTCAGCAATGCGGGGCGTGAGCTTCTGGTCTTTCATCGGCCCCGGCATTTCGGTCTTGAAGAGCTGCGTGCCGCCCACGCCCAGCAGCGGCAGGATGGCCACCGCGAGCACGATGATTCCCAGGCCGCCGACGAGCTGCAGGAAGCAGCGCCAGACGTTGACCGACAGCGGCAGCGCGTCGAGCCCGCTGAGCGCCGTGGCCCCGGTGGCGGTGAAGCTCGACATCGCCTCGAAGTAGGCATCGGTGACCGACAGGCTCGGCATGGCCAGCAGCAACGGCAGCGCACCGAAGGCCGGCAGCAGCAGCCAGGTCAGGGTGACGAGCACGAAGCCGTCGCGCGACTGCAGCTCGCGGCGAAAGCGCCGCGCCGAGATCACCATGGCGGCTCCGGCAGCCAGGGTCAGCGCGGTGGCGGTCATGAAGGCGCCCTTGGCGGCATCGTCGCCGACCACCGCGAAAGCCAGCGGCACCAGCATGAGCAGCGCGAACAGCAGCACGAAGCGGCCGACCAGCGCGAAGACGGCAAGCGGGCTGAGCATCTAGAAGAACGTTGCGCTGACCTGCAGCAGCTTCTCGACCTGGCGCACCATGCGTTTTCTCGGCAGGAACACGACGATGTGATCGTCGGCCTCGATCACCGTGTCGTGGTGCGGGACGATGACCCGCGCGGCGTCGCCTTCGCCGCGCACCACCACGCCGATCTGTGCGCCGGCGGGCATGGCGATCTCCTCGATGCGCCGGCCGACCACCTTGGAGCTCTTGCGGTCGCCGCGCACCACCGCCTCCAGCGCCTCGGCTGCACCCCGGCGCAGGCTGTGAACCACCTCGACGTCGCCGCGGCGCACGTGCGCGAGCAGCTCGCCAATCACGGTTTGCGCCGGCGACAGGGCGATGTCGATCTGCGTGCCCTGCACCAGATCGGCGTAGGCCCGGCGGTTGATCAGCGCCAGCACGCGGCGCGCGCCCATGCGCTTGGCCATCAAGCAGGCCATGATGTTGTCCTCGTCGTCGCTGGTCAGCGCGAGAAAAAGGTCGGTGTCCTGCACGTTCTCGTTTTCCAGCAGCTCCTCGTCGGTGGTGTCGCCGTTGAGCACCAGCGCGTCGCTGGGCAGCTGCGTGCTGAGGTATTCGCAGCGCACGGCGCTGGCCTCGACGATCTTGACCTGGTAGTCGCCCGCGATCTGGCGCGCCAGCCGCAGGCCGACGCGGCCGCCGCCGGCGATCATCACTTTGCGGACCGGCTGATCACGGTGCCGCAAGGCGTCGAGCACGCGGCGGATGGCCTCGGTGGAGGCCAGCACGAACACTTCGTCGCCAGGTTCGATGCGTGTTGCGCCCTTGCAGATGACCTGGCGATCCTGGCCCTGAGCGTCGTTGCGGTAGATGGCCACGAATCGCATCTCCACTTCGGGCACCAGCCGCGGCAGCTCCGAGATGATGTGGCCCACCATCGGCCCGCCGGCGACTGCGCGCACGGCGATCAGGCTGACGCGGCCTTCGGCGAACTCCAGCACCTGCAGCGCCTCCGGATATTCGATCAGCTTCCTGATGTAGGTGGTGAGCGAGACCTCCGGCTGGATGACGTGATCGACGGCGAAGCCCGGTTTGCCCATCAGCTCGCTGCCGCCGGGAAACTCCGGCGAGCGCACGCGCGCGATCGTGGTGGCGATGCTGAACACGTCGTGCGCGATCTTGCAGGCCACCAGGTTGGTCTCGTCCAGCGGCGCGCAGGCGATCAGCATGTCGGCGTCTTCCGCGCCGGCCTCGCGCAGCACTGAGGGCTGGATGCCGTTGCCGGTGACGCCGCGCAGGTCGAGCCGGTCCTGCAGCGCGCGCAAGCGCTGCGGATCGAGATCGACGACGGTGATGTCGTTGCGCTCGGAGACCAGGCTCTCGGCCACGCTCTCGCCGACCCGGCCGGCTCCGAGGATGATGATGTTCATGCCGGGATGTTCACACGAGCGCGCCGCCGCGGGCGTCTCGCAGCCCCCTCGCTCGGGCGAGCGACGAAGCGGCCGCTGCGTGGCGCAACTGTCGGGCCGATGCAGCAGCATGCGGCGAGGACCGGTGCTTTCACGAGGCGGACTTGACCAGAAGCGTGGCCCGCGCCACCAGCGCCGGACGCGCGCGCGCCGTGGCAGCGCCGCCTTCGAGCACGAGCACGTGCCCGCCGAGCTTGCCGTTCCAGGCCACCTCGACAACTCGCCATCGCAGGCGGACCTCCTCGTTGGCGAAGATCGCACCGCGAAAGGCGAAATTGACGTGCAGCACCAGCACCTCGGCCGGGTGCGGTTCGGTGTCTTGAGCGAAGTGCGTGACCAGCAGGCCGAGCAGCATCGAGCTGGTGTGCTGGCCGCTGGCGATGACCTCGCCGAAGCGCGAACGCTGCGCCAGCGCGTCGTCGGTGTGCAGCGGGTTGGTGTCGCGGCAGGCGGCGGCAAAGGCGACGATGTCTTCGCGGCTGTAGCGGTCGATGCGCTCTATCGTGTGGCCGGGCTCGGCGGGCACGGTCGGCTGCGGGCGCTGCGGCTTGGAAACATCGCTCACAGCATCTCCACGGCCATTGCCGTCGCTTCGCCGCCGCCGATGCAAAGCGCCGCCACGCCGCGCCTGGCGCCGTGCTTGCGCAACGCGCCGAGCAGGGTGACAACGATGCGCGCGCCGCTCGCGCCGATCGGGTGGCCGAGCGCGCAGGCCCCGCCGTGGACGTTGACGCGATCGTGCGGCAGCTCGAACTTGGTCATCGCTGCCATCGTGACCGCGGCAAAGGCTTCGTTGATTTCCCAAAGATCGACCTCGGCCGTGCTCCAGCCGGTCTTCTTCAAGACCTTGTCGATCGCACTGACCGGCGCGGTGGTGAACCACTCGGGCGCCTGCGCATGCACGCTGTGCGCTCGAATGCGCGCGATCGGCGTGGCGCCGCGCTCGCGGGCGGTCGATTCGCGCATCAGCACCAGCGCCGCAGCGCCATCGGAGATGCTCGACGACGTGGCGGCGGTGATCGTGCCGTCCTTCGCGAAGGCGGTCTTCAGGCCGGGGATCTTGTCGAGCCGGGCCTTGAAGGGCTGCTCGTCCCGGGCGATCTTCACTTCGCCCGCCTTGCCGGAAAGCGTGACGGGCGCCATCTCCCAGTCGAAGCTGCCGTCGCTGTTGGCCTGGATTGCCCGCTCGGTCGAGGCGATCGCGAAGGCGTCCATTGCCTCGCGCGTGAAGCCGTACTTGCCCACGCACTGCTCGGCGAACACGCCCATCGCCTTGCCGCGCTGGTAGGCGTCTTCCAGGCCGTCGATGGCCATGTGGTCGTAGAGCGCGGCGGCGCCGTACTTGATGCCCTTGCGTGCGAAGGCGAGGTGCGGCGCATTGGTCATGCTCTCCATGCCGCCAGCCACGATCACCGAGGCCGAGCCGGCCACCAGCATGTCGTGGCCGAACATCATGGCGCGCATGCCCGAGCCGCACATCTTGGACAGCGTGACCGCGCCGGCGGAATCCGGCAGGCCGGCCTTGCGCATCGCCTGCCGCGCCGGCGCCTGGCCCTGGCCGGCCATCAGGCAGTTGCCGAACAGCACTTCATCGACCGCGTCGCCGGGCATACCCGCACGCTCGACCGCGGCGCGGATCGCGACGGCGCCGAGCTCCCAGGCCGCGAGCGTCGAGAAGTCACCGAGCAGGCCGCCGATCGGCGTGCGGGCGGCGGAAACGATGACGATGGGGTCCGGGTGGGATGGGGACATCACAGCTCCTGTGGCTACGGAAAGAGAAGCGGAAAGGAAACGAAGTTTGAAACTGAGGGCGAGGTGCCGGCAGCCCTGGATCAGATCGGATTGCGATCGAGCTCCGAGTGCCCTGCCGCAGCAGCCGGCGGCAGCCCGTCGCCGGCCTGGAAGCTGCTGAACGGTGAGTCGCCGCGACGGCGGAAACGCTTGTTGCGCGCATAGGGAAACACATCGTGCACATGGCCGGCCAGGATGCGGTCCTTGTGGCTTTGCCAGAAGGCCGCCTCGAGCAGATCGGCGTGGTGCCGCATGAACACCTCTCGCACGGCGGGGTTGCCGAGCAGGAAGGGCTCGAAGGTCTCCGGAAACACGTCCCTCGCGCCGACGGAATACCAGACCTCCCCAGACATCTCCTCTTCCTCGTTGCGCGGCTCGGGCACCTTGCGGAAGTTGCAGTCGGAGAGGTACTCGATCTCGTCGTAGTCGTAGAACACGACCTTGCCGTTGCGGGTGATGCCGAAGTTCTTCCAGAGCATGTCCCCCGGAAAGATGTTGGCCGAGACCAAGTCCTTGATGGCATTGCCGTACTCGACGACGGCATGGGAAAGCTGCTCCGGCGAGGCTTCCTGCAGAAAGATGTTGAGCGGGATCATGCGCCGCTCGATGTAGACGTGGTGGATCACCAGGCTGTCGCCCTCCTCGACGAGCAGGCTGGGGCAGAAGTGCTTCAACTCGGCGATCAGTTCCTCGTCGAAGCGCTGGCGCGGAAAGGCCACGTCGCTGTACTCGAGCGTGTCGGCCATGCGGCCCACGCGGTCGTGGCTCTTGACCAGCAGGTACTTCCCCTTGATCTGCTCGCGCGTGGTTTCCTTTTGCGGCGGGTAGAAATCCTTGATGACCTTGAAGACGAAGGGAAAGCTGGGCAGGTCGAACACCAGCATCACCATGCCCTTGATGCCGGGCGCGATGCGGAAGTTGTCCGACGAGTGGCGCAGGTGATAGAGAAAATCGCGGTAGAAGACGTTCTTGCCCTGCTTGGCCAGCCCGAGCGCGTTGTAGAGCTCCCAGCGTGGCTTTCTCGGCATGAGGCTGCGCAGGAAGTGCACGTAGGCCGAGGGAATCTCCATCTCGACCATGAAGTAGGCGCGCGCGAAGCTGAACAGCAACAGCAGGTCGTCCTCGCCGAACAGCGCCGCGTCGATGACGAGTTGCCCGCGCGCGTTGTGCAGGATGGGCAGCGCGAAGCCGGTCTCGTGAAAGCCGTTGATGTACTTGCCGACGAGGTAGGCGCCCTTGTTGCGGAAGAACAGGCTGGAGAGCACCTGGATCTGGAAGTTGGCGCGCAGCTTCACCTCGCCGAGCTGGCTCTGCAGTGCCGCCAGCACGTACTCGACATCGCGGCCCAGGTCTTCGAACTCGCGGTCGAGCCGGTAGTTGTCGATGATGCGCAGCAGGGTCTCGCGCAGGTTCTCGCGGCTCGGGTAGTAAGCGCGGTGGGTCGGCTGCGCGGCCGGCTCGTCGTTCTCGATGTACTCGGTGCTGACCGCGGGGCGCACGAAGATGAATTCGTTGCGGAAGTAGCTGCGGTGCAGGATGCGGGTGGTGACCGAGTTGAAGAAGGTCTCGGCCAGCTCGGGCTGGTGGTGGTCGATCAGCAGGCCGATGTAGTAGAGCTTGACTTGCTGCCAGGTTTCGCGCGAGAGCACGCTCACCTGGAACTCGGTCTCGAGCCGTTCGGCCGCCTCGCCGACCCGCGCGTCGTAGAACTCGATGCGCATCGCCTGCGCGCGTTGCTGCCCATGCCAGTCGGCCGCCTCGAAGCGCTGCTTGGCTTCGGCGCTGGTCTGGCGAAAGAGCGTGTAGTGGCGGTCGAAGCCCTGGATCAGCGCCTGCGCAATGTCGAGCGCTCGCGGGTCGTTCAGGATCTGCAGGGAGGGAGCGCGTTCCATCTCAGTGGCTCTGCGGGACTGCCGAGACCGAAGTGTTCGCGCAAGCAAAGCCGGGAGCGGGGTCGCCGACGCAATGAACAAGCATTTCCTGAACGAAGTCGGCGGCCCCGCTTCCGCCTGCAAGCAGGGAAAGCTCGCCACCGCCACCGCAATCAGCCGACGGCAGGCCGCACCGATGCGCTGCAGCCGTCATTTCAGGCCTCCGCAGGCGACGCATACCGCGCCTTCACCGTGGCAAGCGCCTGCACGTAAGCGGTGTCGGTCTGCGTCGGCCCGGCCACGGTCATGGTCAGATCGTGCAGCCGGCCGTTGTTCAGGCCGTAGACCCAGCCGTGGATCACCACGGTCTGGCGGCGCTCCCAGGCGTCCTGCACGATGGTGGTCTGGCAGACGTTGACGGCCTGCTCCACCACGTTGAGCTCGCACAGCGCATCGACCCGGCGCTCGGGCGGCACGGTGTCGAGCCAGGTCTGGTGCTTCTTGCGCACGTCCTTCACGTGACGCAGCCAGTTGTCGGCCACGCCGACGCGCCGATCGGCCAGCGCCGCCACCACGCCGCCGCAGCCCGAGTGGCCGACCACAACGATGTGCTGCACGCCCAGCATGTCGACCGCGTACTGGATCACCGACAGACAGTTCAGATCCGAATGCACCACCACGTTGGCGACGTTTCGGTGCACGAACAGCTCGCCCGGCAGCAAGCCGACCAGCTCGTTGGCCGGCACGCGGCTATCGCTGCAGCCGATCCACAGGTATTTCGGCGCCTGCTGGCGCAGCAGGCGCGAGAAGAAACCGGGCTCGCGCGCTTCGGTGCGCTCGGCCCAGGCGCGGTTGTTGTCGAACAGTTCCTGGAGGTCGGTGCTCATTGACTACTCTCTTGCTGCGCGCTGCGGAAACTGCCCTGGCGCGGTCATGCAGGCTCATGCGGCGTATGCGCATGCGGCGAGCCGGGAGTTTACGGACTGACCGCCGCACGCGTGGTGAAGCCGCGTGCCCGGCGCGGTCAGTCACATGGTTTGCGCAAACAGCTCCCTGCCGATCAGCATGCGGCGAATCTCGCTCGTGCCGGCGCCGATCTCGTAGAGTTTGGCATCGCGCCACAGCCGCCCGAGGGGGTAGTCGTTGATGTAGCCGTTGCCGCCGAACACCTGGATGCCCTCGCCGGCCATCCAGGTCGCCTTCTCCGCGCACCAGAGGATGACGCTGGCGCAGTCCTTTCGAATCTGTCGCACATGCTCGGTGCCGAGCTTGTCGAGGTTCTTGCCGACCGTGTAGCAAAGCGCCCGCGCCGCCTGCAGCACGGTGTACATGTCGGCCACCTTGCCCTGGATGAGCTGGAACTCGCCGATGCTCTGGCCGAACTGCTTGCGGTCGTGGATGTAGGGCAGCACGTTGTCCATCACCGCCTGCATGATCCCGATCGGCCCGGCCGCGAGCACCGCGCGTTCGTAGTCCAGCCCGCTCATCAGCACCTTGGTGCCCTGGTTCAAGCCGCCGAGGATGTTCTCGGCCGGCACTTCGACGTTGCTGAACACCATCTCGCCGGTGTGCGAACCGCGCATGCCGAGCTTGTCGAGCTTTTGCGCGGTCGAAAAGCCCTTCATGCCCTTCTCGACGATGAAGGCGGTGATGCCGCGCGCGCCCCCGCCGGCCGACCGGCCGCCAGCAGGCCGGTGCGCCCCCTCTGGGGGCAGCGAAGCGTGGGGGCCCCCGTTCACCGGCTCCGTCTTCGCATAGACCACCATGGTGTCGGCGTCCGGGCCGTTGGTGATCCACATCTTGGTGCCGTTGAGCAGGTAGTGGCCGCCCTTGTCCTCGGCCTTGAGCTTCATGCCGATGACATCGCTGCCGGCGTCCGGCTCGCTCATCGCGAGCGCACCGACGTGCTCGCCGCTGATCAGCCTGGGCAGGTACTTCGTTCGCTGCGCTGCGTTGCCGTTTCGCTTGATCTGGTTGACGCAGAGGTTGGAATGCGCGCCGTAGCTCAGGCCCACGCTGGCCGAGGCGCGCGAGATCTCCTCCATGGCGACCATGTGCGCCACGTAGCCCATGTCGGCGCCGCCGTACTCCTCGGCCACGGTGATGCCGAGCACGCCCAGCTCGCCGAGCTTGCGCCACAGGTCCATGGGGAACTGGTCGCTCGAATCGATCTCGGCCGCGCGCGGCGCGATCTCGGCCTGGGCGAAGGCGCGCACGGTGTCGCGCAGCGCTTCGATGTCTTCGCCGAGATCGAAGTCGAGGCCGGGTGGCTGCATGAGGCGTCTCCTGAACTTGTGCGTTGTCCGTCGCTCGCCGAGGACCGGCTCAGGCCGCGGCTCGGGCGCGTCCGGCCCTGCGCTGCTCGCCCTGCGCGAGCAGGCGGCGCGCTTCCTTCTCGTGCGTGCGCACCTCGTCGAGCGTGGCCTGCAGGTCGGCGAGCTGCTGCTCGATTTGCTCACGGTGCTCGGCGAGCACGGCGAGGTACTTCTTCAGTTGCGGCACGGAGTCTCGCGGCGACTCGTACATATCGACGAGTTCCTTGATTTCCGCCAGCGAGAGCCCTAGCCGCTTGCCTCGCAGGGTGAGCTTGAGCCGGGTGCGGTCGCGCGCGGTGTACACGCGCTGGCGTCCTCCGGCGCCGCCGCGTGCCGGCGCCAGCAGGCCGCAGTCTTCGTAGAAGCGGATCGCGCGCGTGGTCAGGTCGAACTCGCGCGCCAACTCGCGGATCGTGAACGACGGTGATGTCTCGGAGACAGCGGGTGCGGGCATGGCTGCCTAGAATCGGTTGACGTTGACGTTGACGTTAACGTCAACTATAGCCGCGGGCCTGCAGCCGCGGCCCGCTATGCCGCCGCCCGCCGGCGCCGACCGATCACCATGGACTCATCGCGATGAACGCCCTCGAAATGCAGCTCGACTATCCGCACGGCGACACCTTGCCGGCACCCGGCACTGCGCTCGAGGTCGCCCCCGGCGTCAAGTGGCTGCGCATGGGCCTGCCCTTCGCGCTGGACCACATCAACCTGTGGTTGCTGCGGGACCGCCGGCAGGGCCCGGACGGACCGATAGAAGGCTGGGTCATCGTCGACTGCGGCATCGCCAGCGAGCCGACCCGCGAAGCCTGGGAACAGGTGTTCGCGACCCAGCTCGACGGCCTGCCGGTGCTGCGCGTGATCGTCACCCACATGCACCCCGACCACATCGGCCTGGCCGACTGGCTCACCTCGCGCTGGCAGTGCGATCTGTGGATGAGTGCCACCGACTACCACGCCGCCAAGCTGGCCACGCAAAGCACCACCGGCTTCGGCGGCGAGGCGGCCGCCGCCCACTTCGCGCGTCACGGGCTTGCCGATCCCGAGGCGCTGGACAAGGTGCGCCGGCGCTCGAACTACTACGCGTCGATGGTGCCCGCGGTGCCGCCGCGCTTTCACCGGCTGATGGACGGCCAGCGCCTCGTCATCGGGGCGCAGGAATGGCAGTGCCACGCCGGCTACGGCCATGCGCCCGAGCACATCGCCCTGCATTGCGGAGCGCTCGGCGTCCTGATCTCCGGCGACATGGTCCTGCCGCGCATCAGCACCAACGTGAGCGTGATCGACATCGAACCCGAGGCCGATCCGCTGGCGCTTTACCTGGCCTCCATCGAACGCCTGCGCGCCCCGCCCGCCGACACGCTGGTGCTGCCCTCGCACGGCCGCCCCTTCACCGGCCTGCACACGCGCATCGACCAGCTTCGAGACCACCATGCCGAGCGCTTCGCCGAGGTGATGACGGCCTGCGCCGAGGCG
>NZ_JACDCU010000065.1 GCF_013817365.1 Methylibium sp.
TAACATGCGACCACCGACTTGCCCACCGCGTCGGTCGTTCGTCGCAAGCGACGCCCGCCGCCGTGGACAAGTCTCACAGCGCCTCACACACAGAATTTCTGACACTCCCGCTCAGAGTGCCTGGCGCGGCAATGGCGTCAATAGGAATCCTCGACACCGTCCCCAACCTCCTCAGCAACGGCGTCAAGTCCTCAAGCCGCCCCCGCGATCGGGTTCCTGACATCCCCATCCCGCTGTCACGTCACATACACCGCCAGCAGCTGCGACCCCAGCAGTTCCCTTCGCTACCGCTCCCGCAGCGACTTCCACACAATCACCTGCACCACACCGGTCTCGCCTTCGCCAAGGCGAGGAAGGCTATTCCTGTGCCGCTCAATGGCGAAGCCATGGCGATCTTGCAGAAGCAGATCGGGAAGCATCGAGAGATCGTGTTTACGTTCAAGGGCAAGCGCGTCGAACAGGTGAGCGGCAGCTTGGTACAAGGCACTGCACTGCGCCGCGCGGGCATAGACAACTTGTCACAACTCCCTCGGAGCTCCAGACGGACCAACGGCTTGCACGATGCAAGCCGTTGATTTATCGAGATATTCTGGTGGGCCCTGAGTGACTCGAACACTCGACCTACGGATTAAGAGTCCGCTGCTCTACCAACTGAGCTAAGAGCCCGTGAACCGGTTCACGGTGTCAGACCTGTGCGCCGTAAACGCAAACACGTCATGCACTTTTGGTGGGTTGTGCGTGACTCGAACACGCGACCTACGGATTAAAAGTCCGCTGCTCTACCGACTGAGCTAACAACCCGTCGCAAAGCAGCGCATTCTATCCCGACTCGCCAAGCCGACTCAAGCTTCGGCGCGGCCCGACAAGAGCTGCTCGATGACTTCGCCCGCAGCCACCAGACCGAACACGGCCGTCACACTGACCGCCGAGCCATAGCCTTTGCAGTTGAGGCTGCCTTCGACATCGCAAGCGCCATCCGGCCGCTGCACCGGCTCGCGCGAGAACACGCAACGCAGGCCGATGGCACCCTTGCGCGGCACGCCGTGTCGTTGCCGCAGGCGCTGTCGCAGTGAAGCGAGAAGAGGGTCGTGCGTGACGTCGGCAATGTCCTGCACCTCCACGTCCTGCGCGCGCCGTTTTCCGCCCGCCGCGCCCACGCTCACGAACGCAATCCGCTGCGACCGAGCCCAATCGGCCAGCACGGTCTTGGCACGCATCTGGTCGCAGGCATCGATGAGCGCATCGACCGGCTTGCGCAACAGGCCCGGCCAGACCTCGGGCTCGACGAACGCTTCCACGGCTTCGACCGCACAGCCCGGATGGATCAGCGCGATGCGTTCGCGCAGCGCCTGCACCTTGGCCTGGCCGAGCGTGGTTTCGAGGGCCTGCACCTGGCGGTTGATGTTGGACTCGGCGACATGGTCCAGATCGATCAGCGTCAGGCCCGCCACGCCGCTGCGCGCCAGGGCCTCTGCTGCCCAGGAGCCGACGCCACCGACGCCGACCACGGCCACTCTCGCCGCGCGCAGGCGCTCGTATCCGGCATCGCCGTACAAGCGCCGTAGCCCGCCGAAGCGTCGCTCGAGATCGGCTTCGGCAAAAACCGCGAGCGCGGGCGCGACGCTCACGGCGAAGGCATCACTTCAGCGATGCGAGCCGCTCGCGTCCGGCCTGTGCGGCTTCGCTGGCCGGGTAGTTCTTCATCAGGTCGTTGAGCGTGGCGCGCGCGCTCTTCGGATCTTTCAGCTCGATCTGGCAGTTGGCGATCGACAGCAGCGCCTCGGGGGCACGAGGGTGCTGCGGCGCACTCGACACCAGCGCGCGGAACGAGTCGATCGCCTCCTTGTAGTCGCGCTTGCCGTACTGCGCATTGGCCAGCCAGTACAGGGCCGTCTGACCGTAGCCGCTGGTCGGATAGCGCCGCTGGAACGCGCTGAACGCCTCGATTGCACCGGCAAAATCGCCCTGGCGCAGCACGCCGACTGCTTCGCCGTACAGGCGCGTCTCGTCGGGTTCGGCCAGGAATTCGCGGCCATCGAGTTGCACCTTCTGCGGCTCGATGCGGCGCAGCCGGTCGTCGACGCCCTGCTGCACGTCTTTTTGCCGGCGCTGCAACTCGGCCACGTCCCGCAGAAGCTGTTCGTCGTTGCCGCGCAGCCGGGCCAGCTCGCCACGCAGCTGTTCGATCGTGGTGTTGAGGTCGAGCAGGCTGCGCTGCAGCTGCCGGACCTGCTCGTTCAGTTGTTCCTGGCGCGCGAGGCCCGCCTGCTCGCTCTGGTTGAGGCGCTCACGGACGTCGAGGATCGCGCGGCGGGCCTCGTCGTCGCTGAACAGCGCCGCTTGCACCGCACCGGCGCCGAGCAAAGCCATTGCCGCGATCGCGAGCCGCCAGCCTTTGTGCAGGGGGCGAGCGGTTGCCAGCATCGTTCGGGTGCTCGTCCGGCCGCTCCCGTCGCGTCGAGCGTTCTCTGCAGACGCAGCGACCGAAGTAAGCTCGGCGGCCTTCATCTCAGCGGTCACGCAACTCGGCACGGCGGTTCTCGGCCCAGGCCGTCTCGTCGCTGCCGGTCGCCGCCGGACGTTCCTCGCCGTAGCTCACGGCCTCGATCTGCGTGGTCTGTGCACCGAGCAGCGTCATCGACCTGGCGACCGCCTCGGCGCGCTTTTGACCCAGCGCCAAGTTGTACTCGCGGCCGCCGCGCTCGTCGGTATGGCCCTCGACGACAACGCGCCTGGCCCGATCGCCGCTCAACAGCTTGGCATGCGACTCGACGACCGGTCGAAACTCGTCCTTGACGACGAAGCTGTCGAAATCGAAGTAAACGACCTTCGGCAACGCGTTGGCGGCGTCGCCCTGCTGTTTGGACAGATCGACGTTGGCCACTTGAGACTGGGGCGTGCCACGGCCGTCGGCTCCCGCGCCACCGGCGCCGCCGGCAGCGCCGGGAGTGCGGCTTTCGACGGGCGGCTCGTCGAGCTTCACGCTCGAGGCACAGCCGGCGAGCGCCAGCGCGGCGAGCATGGCCAGCGCCGAGGTGCTGCGGGGGATGAATGCTTTCATGGGGTCTCCTGAGAAGAATCGAGTTGTGTGAATTTCGGCTCAGCGGCCGTAGGGGCCCCAGACCGGCTCACGGACATCGGCCTGGGTTGCGACGAGACGCGCCTTGATCCTGCCGTCGGTGGTGGTCGTCATGAGCACATCGCGCCCGCCCTCCCGGGTGGCGTAGATGATGAGGCGGCCGTTCGGCGCGAAGCTCGGGCTTTCGTCGTCATTGGTGTCGGTGACGGCACGGCTGGCTCCGCCCGTGCCGAGGTCCATGACGTGGACCTTGAACCCGCCGCTGCGGGAGATGTAGGCCATCTGCCGGCCGTCCGGGCTGAGCGAGGGGCTGATGTTGTAGCCGCCTTCGAAGGTGACGCGCTCGGCGTTGCCGCCGGCCACAGGCAGGCGATAAATCTGGGGGCTGCCGCCGCGATCGCTAACGAAATAAAGCTGCTTGCCATCGGCCGACCAAGCCGCCTCGGTGTCGATGGCGCTGGTGTTGGTCAGGCGCCGCACGTTCTGGCCATCGCGGCCCATCACGTAGAGCTGCGAGCCGCCTTCGCGGCTGAGCGTCATCGCAAGCTGGCTGCCGTCGGGCGACCAGGCCGGCGCACTGTTGGAGCCACGAAAGCTCGCCACGGGGCGGCGCTTGCCGGAAGCGACCTCCTGCACGTAGACCACGGCCTTGCGGCTTTCGAAGGACACGTAGGCCAGTTCCTTGCCGTTCGGCGACCAGGCCGGCGAGATGATCGGCTCGGGGCTGGCCAATGCCGATTGCCCGGCTTCACCGTCGGCATCGGTGACCCACAGGGTGTAGTTGCCGCTTCGGGTGACGTAGGCAATGCGGGTGGAGAACACACCCTTTTCGCCGGTGAGTTTTTCGTAGATGGCGTCGGCGATCTGGTGCGAGGCCAGGCGCAGGTCGGCCGCGCTGACCACGTAGCTCTGTCCGCCGAGATCGACACCCTTGACGACGTCCCACAGGCGGTAGCGCACATCGAAGCGGCCATCGGCCAGACGGCTGACCGAGCCGGCCACCAACGCGTCGGCGCCGCGGCCGCGCCACTCCGTGAGCTCCGGCTTGGCCGTCTCGTCCAGCGCGATGCCAGCGGTGTCGAGCGGCCGGAACACGCCACTGCGCTCGAGGTCGGCGCGCACGATCCGGCCGACCGGCTGCGGTGCCTGCTGCTCCGCGCGGAAGGCGATCACGGCGATCGGCAGCTGCGTTGCACCGACGCCGGAAATCTCGACCCGGAACTGCGCCAGCGCAGCGGGCATGGCGGCGGCGAGAGGCAGCGCGATCAGGCTGCGACGCACGGGCGAAGCCAGCGGGGGGGAAAAGGCTCGACGATTCATCGGGTCCGGGCAGTGCAAACGGTGCAGAGGGGGAGGTCGTGCCGCGCGCGCAAGCCGCAGGGCGGGTGGCCCCGCAGGCTAGACCGTAGCATCGTGAACGGAAGTATCAGTGGGGCGAGAGACGACGGAGCGGCGCAAGGATAACAGCCGCCATCGCAGAGGCGAGGGCCTGCGGGCGGAAGTCGTGTCGCGGTGTAGGGCACCTCACCCCACCCGCGCGCCTGCCGTCACAGCAGCACGATGTCGTACTTCTCGGGCGACAAGCCCGGCTCGGTCTGCAACGAAACCGGCTTGCCGATGAAGTCGGACAGTCCGGCCAGATGCACGCTCTCCTCGTCGAGCAGCATCTCCACCACCGCCGCCGAGGCGATGACGCGGAACTCGCGCGGGTTGAACTGCCGCGCCTCGCGCAGGATCTCGCGCAAAATGTCGTAGCACACGCTGCGCGGCGTCTTCACCTGGCCCTTGCCCTGGCAGGTCGGGCAGGGTTCGCACAACAGGTGTGCCAGCGACTCGCGGGTGCGCTTGCGCGTCATCTCCACCAGCCCGAGCTGGGTGAAGCCGCTCACCGTGATCTTGGTGCGGTCTCGGGACAGCTGCTTGCGCAGTTCGGCGAGCACGGCGTCACGGTGATCCTCGCGCACCATGTCGATGAAGTCGATGATGATGATGCCGCCGAGGTTGCGCAGGCGCAGTTGCCGGGCGATCGCCTGGGCGGCCTCGAGGTTGGTCTTGAAGACCGTGTCGTCGAAATTGCGCGCGCCGACGTAACCGCCGGTGTTGATGTCCACCGTGGTCAGCGCTTCGGTCTGGTCGATGATCAGGTAGCCGCCGCTCTTGAGCTCGACGCGGCGCGCGAGCGCGCGCTCGATCTCCTCGTCGATGCCGAACAGGTCGAAGACCGGCCGCTCGCCGGCGTAGAGCTCGAGTTTCTTCACCGACGTGGGGGTGTACTGCTCCCCGAAGCGGCGCAGCACGTCGTACTGCAGTCGCGAGTCGATGCGCACCGCCTGGGTCTGTTCGTTGGTCAGGTCACGCAGCACGCGCTGCACGAGGCTCAAGTCCTCGTGCAGCAGCGTGCCTGCAGCGGCCTTGAAGGCGCGCTCGCGGATCGCGTTCCAGGTCTTGCGCAGGTAGTCGATGTCGTCTTCGAGGTCGACATCCGTCGCTTCCTCGGCATTGGTGCGCAGGATGAAACCGCCGCCGCCCTCACCCGCCAGCACCTGCATGCGCGCGCGCAGCCGTTCGCGCAGCTCTTGCGAGCCGATCTTCTGGCTGATGCCGATGCGGTCGTCCTGCGGTAGGAAGACGAGCAGCCTCCCGGCGATGCTGATTTGTGTGGACAGGCGCGCGCCCTTGCTGCCGATGGGGTCCTTGATCACCTGGACCATCAGGGTCTGCCCATCGAACACCTGACGCTCGATCGGCACCGCAGGCGCCGCGTCGCGCCCCGCAGGCTCGTCGCGGTGCAGGTCGGCCACGTGCAGGAAGGCGGCACGGGCCAAGCCGATGTCGATGAAGGCCGACTGCATGCCGGGCAGGACGCGGGCAACGCGGCCCGAATAGACATTGCCGACCCAGCCGCGCTCCAAGGTACGCTCGATATGCAACTCCTGCACCGCGCCGTTCTCGACGATGGCCACCCGGGTTTCCTGAGGGGACCAGTTGATGAGGATGTCTTGCATAGAGCCATGTTAAGTGGCCGGACTGCCAGCGACGTTCAGGCTGCCCGGGTGGCTTGCATCGCCACACCTGCCGCGAGAGTCCTCCGATCAGAAGCTCCAGCCCACCCCCCGCAACACCTCCGCCGTCTCGAACAAGGGCAGGCCCATGATCCCGGAGTGGCTCCCTTCGATGTGCTCGATCCACGCCGCCGCCTGGCTCTGGATCGCATACGCCCCTGCCTTGCCCTGCGATTCGCCGCTCGCCACGTAGCGCACGATCTCGTCGGAGCCGAGCGGCCGAAAGCGCACGGTGGACACCTGCAGCACGCACTGCGGCGCGAACGCCGCATGCGGCGCCTCGGCCACCGCCACGGCGGTGAGCACGCGGTGCGTCTGGCCCGAGAGGGCCTGCAGCATGAGCGCCGCGTCCTCGTCGTCGGCGGGCTTGCCGAAGATGCGCGGCCCGAGCGCCACGGTGGTGTCCGCACACAGGATCGGCGCGGCCGGCAAGCCTCGCGCGAGCAGCCGCGCGCGCGCTGCCGCCAGCTTGGCCAGGGTCACGCGCAGCACGTAGTCGTCCGGCGCCTCGTCGGGCAGCACCCTCTCCAGCGCCTCGGTGTCCTCGTGCGCATCGGGCAGCAGCAACTCATGGCGCACGCCGATCTGTTCGAGCAGCTGGCGGCGGCGGGGGCTTTGCGAAGCGAGATAAAGGAAGCGCATGAAGGAAGGCAGAAGGCTCGGTGAAAGTCAGCAGGAGCGCGCACGCAGGGCAGCGTGCGTTCGCCGCTCACCCTGTCATTCCCGGTGATACGGGTGCCCGGCGTTGAGCGACCAGGCCCGGTACAGCGCCTCGAGCAGGACGACGCGCGCCAGCGCGTGCGGCAGCGTCAGGTCCGACAGCCGCAGGCTCTCGTTGGCGCTGCTCTTGAGGCCGGCGTCCAGGCCATCGGGGCCGCCCATGAGCAGCGCCACGTCGCGGCCGTCGTGCTGCCAGGCGGTCAGCCGCTCGGCCAGCGCATGGGTGCTCAGGCGCGCGCCGTGCTCGTCGAGCACCACACGGCGCGCCCCCTTCGAACAGGCCGCGTCGAGGCGCTGGGCTTCGGCCGCCTTGAGCGCCTCCACCGGTTTGCCGAGGGTGCGCGGCTCGGCCTTGACGGCCTTGATCTCGACGCGCCACTCGGGCGGAAAGCGCTTGAGGTAATCGGTGCAGGCACTTTCGGCCCAGACCGGCAGGCGCTGGCCGACGGCGACCAGCGCGAGCTTCATGTGCGCCGCGCTGTCTTCTTGGCACCGACCTTCGCAGCGGGTCGGCCGCCGGCTGACTTGCGCGAGGCCGGGACGGTTCCCGGTGCGTTCGCTGCTGGCGCCACGCCGCCCTTGCCGGAACCGGCCGCTGCACGACCGCCTCGACCCGGCGCGGAGGCTGACGAGCGGCCAGCGGGCCGGGCCGGCGCCGATGTACGTCCGCCCGGTTTTGCTGTTGTCCTGGCCGCTGTCTTTGCCGCGGGCTTCTTGGCCGCAGGCTTCTTCGCCACGGACTTCTTCGCCGCGGCCGGCCGGCTTGCGCCACGCTGAAGCGTACTGGCCGTGCGTGCCTCGCCGCTGCCCGCGCGCTTGCCTGAGCGTGGCGCGGGATCGTCCTCCTCGGGCTCGGCCGCCTTCACCAAGCCCCTGGTGGCCTCGCCCAGCTTCATCTTCACCGACTTGCCGCCCCACAGTTCTTCGAGGTGGTAGTAGCGGCGGATGTCGGGCTGCATGATGTGCGCCACCGCGGCGCCGCAGTCGACGATGATCCATTCGCCGTTCTCCTCGCCCTCGGTGCGCAGCACCGGGAAACCGCCGACCTTCACCGCGTCGCGCACGCTGGCTGCCAGCGCCTTGGTTTGCCGGTTGCTGGTGCCCGACGCGATGATCACGCGTTCGAACAGGGCCGAGAGGTGCTCGGTGTTGAAGACGACGATGTCGTTCGCCTTCACGTCCTCGAGGCCATCGACGATGGCGCGCTGCAGTTTTCGGATGTCCATTCAGCTCCTGGGCGGCGTGCCATCGGGCGCGCACGGTGTTGAGAAAAAGGTGCCGGCCTGGCGATAGAGCCGGTGCGAATCAATATAGCGTGCCACTCCGGCCGGCACCACTGCGGGAACGAAATCCTGCGCACTGCCGCCGGCAGCCAGATGAGCGCGGACCGCAGTGGACGACACCGGCATCGCCGGCATGCTCACCGGCACGGCCCGATGCGGCATGCCTTGCAAGGCGGCCGGCGGCCGGACCGAAGCGCCGCCGCGCGCCGCCACTCCCAGCGTCACCAGCAAAAGCAGTTCCCGCCAGGCATGCCACGTCGGCAGGCCTTCGTACTGGTCCTGCCCGATCAGCAGGTAGAGCGTGGCCTGCGGGTGCTCGGCGCGCAGTTCGCGGGCGCTGTCCACGGTGTAGCTCGGGCCGCTGCGCTCGAGCTCGCGGCGATCGAGCACGAAGCGCGGTTCGTCTTGAATGGCGGCGGCGACCATCGCGGCCCGGTCCTCGCTGCCGGCGAGCTCGTGCGGCTTTTGCCAGGGCCGGCCGGCCGGCAGCCAATGAAGCACGTCGAGTGCGAGCTCGTCGAGCGCAATGCGGGCCAGGGCGAGGTGCGCCTGGTGCGGCGGATCGAAGCTGCCGCCGAAGAGGCCGATGCGGGCGGGTGCGCTCACCCCTCACCCCAGCCCTTTCCACGCACGCGAGGCGAGGGTGTGCACCGTCTCTCACTTCGGCGCTCGTCCTGAATGCAGGACGCATTCGCATCCCGCTCCCTCTCCCGCTTGCGGGAGAGGGTTGGGGTGAGGGTCGCGGCGATCAACACCACTCCCTCGGTCTGAGAAAGTCGCTGTACAGCCGGGCCTCGGCCGTCCCGGGCTCCGGCTTCCAGTCGTAGCGCCAGCTCACCACAGGCGGCATGGACATCAGGATCGCTTCGGTGCGCCCGCCCGATTGCAGGCCGAACAGCGTGCCGCGGTCCCACACCAGGTTGAACTCGACATAGCGGCCGCGGCGGTAGCACTGGAACTCGCGCTCGCGCTCGCCATGCGGCATGTCGCGGCGGCGGCGCAGGATCGGCAGGTAGGCAGCGAGCAGCGAATCGCCGATGGCGCGGGTCATGGCGAAGCCGGCCTCGAATCCGCCCTCGGCGAAGTCGTCGTAGAAGATGCCTCCGATGCCGCGCGGCTCGTTGCGGTGCTTGAGAAAGAAGTACTCGTCGCACCACTGCTTGAAGCGCGGGTACTTGTCGGCGCCGAAGGGTGCGAGCGCATCGCGACAAGTCGTGTGGAAGTGAACGGCATCTTCTTCGAAGCCGTAGTACGGCGTGAGGTCCAGGCCGCCGCCGAACCAGCTGACCGTCTCGACACCGCCGCCCGCGAGCGGCTTGTGCGCGGCCAGCATGCGCACGTTCATGTGCACCGTGGGCACATACGGGTTGCGTGGATGGAACACGAGTGAGACGCCCATCGCCTCGAACGGCGCACCGGCCAGTTCTGGCCGGTGCTGCGTGGCGGAGGGCGGGAGCGCAGCGCCCTTGACGTGGCTGAAGCTGCAGCCGCCGCGCTCGAGCAGCGCACCGCCTTCGATCAAACGCGAAAGGCCATCGCCCTCGAGCGCGCCACCGGGTTCGCGCTGCCAGGCATCGCTCAGGAAGCGGCCGCCGTCCTCGGCCTCAAGGGCGGCGACGATGCGCGATTGCAGGCCCAGCAGGTAGTTGCGTACGTCAGCAACGTCGTTCATCGCAGGCAGCCTTCGAACACACAGTGTGCCGGTGGTGCAGCGACAGACAGGCGATGCAGGAGCCGGCTCGTCGCTCCGCGCGGCCCCGCGTCGGCTAGGCGCGATCGGTCAGCCTCAGCGCGCCTTGGTCGCACGGTGGCCAATGTCACGCCGGAACTGCATGCCGTCGAAGGCGATCGGCGCCAGCGCTTCGTAGGCGCGCTGTTGCGCGACCTTGACCGATTCACCCAGGGCAGTGACGCACAGCACGCGCCCGCCGCTGGTCAGCAGCTGCCCGCCTTCCTTGGTTGTGCCGGCATGAAAGACCACCGCCTCGGCCGCCGCGTCGGGGCTCACCGCCGGCAGGCCCGTGATGGCGTCGCCCTTGCGCGGCGCGTGCGGGTAGCCGGCCGCCGCCATCACCACGCCCAGCGCGATGCGCCGATCCCATTGCAGCTCAACCCCGCCCAGCGTGCCATCGGCCGCATGCACCAGCACGTCGAGCAGATCGCTCTTGAGCCGCATGACGATGGGCTGCGTTTCGGGGTCGCCCATGCGGCAGTTGAACTCCAACGCCTTGGGCCGGCCCTGCGCGTCGATCATCAGGCCGGCGTAGAGGAACCCGGTGTAGGGAATACCGTCCTTGGCCATGCCGTCGAGCGTGGGCTGGATGATCTCGTGCATCACCCGCGCGTGGACGTTGGGCGTGACCACCGGCGCTGGCGAGTAGGCGCCCATGCCGCCGGTATTTGGGCCGGTGTCGCCATCGAACGCGCGCTTGTGGTCCTGGCTGGTCGCCAGCGGCAGCACGTTGCGGCCGTCGGCGATGACGATGAAGCTGGCCTCCTCGCCTTCCAGGAATTCCTCGATCACGACACGCGGCACCACCCGGCCGTCGCTGCAGGCAAGATGCTGCACCTCCAGCGGCGTCGCACTGTCACCAGTGCCGAGCATCCAGTCGATCGCGGCATGCGCCTCGGCCGGAGTGGCCGCCACGACGACGCCCTTGCCGGCGGCCAGGCCGTCGGCCTTGATCACGATCGGCACGCCGGTCTTGTCGACGTGCGCGTGCGCGGCTTGCGCGTCGGCGAAGGTCTGGTACAGCGCGGTCGGGATGCCGTGGCGCTGCATGAAGTCCTTCGAGAAAGCCTTCGAGCTCTCGAGCTGTGCGGCCGCCTGGGTCGGGCCGAAGATGCGCAGGCCGCGCGCGCGGAACAGGTCCACCACGCCCGCAGCCAGCGGCGCCTCCGGACCCACGACGGTGAGCGACACCTTCTCGGCCTGCGCGAAATCGGCCAGCGCCTGCACGCCTTCGATGGGCACGTTCTTCAGCCGCAGGTCGCTCGCAGTCCCCCCATTGCCGGGCGCGACGAAAACCATCTGCACCTTGGGCGAAGCGGCGATCTTCCAGGCCAGCGCGTGTTCGCGGCCACCGCCACCGATCACCAGGACTTTCATTGCAGTGCTCCTAGACCGGCCAACTCGGCGTTGTGAAACACGGCCTGCGTGTCGTCCAGATCCTCGAGTACGTCGAGCAGCTTTTGCATGCGCGCGGCATCGTCGCCGGAGAGCTCGATGCTGTTCTCGGCGCGCATCGTCACCTCGGCCACCTCGGGCTTGAAGCCCGCGGCCTCGAGCGCCTGCTTGACCGGCTCGAAGGCCAGCGGATCGCTCAGCACCTCGATCGCACCTTCGTCGTCGGCGATCACGTCGTCGGCACCGGCCTCCAGCGCCGCTTCCATCACCTTGTCTTCCGGCGTGCCGGGCGCGAACACGAACTGCCCGCAGTGCTTGAACTGGAAGGCGACCGAGCCCTCGGTGCCGAGGTTCCCGCCGTACTTGCTGAACGCGTGCCGCACCTCGGCCACGGTGCGCACGCGGTTGTCGGTCATGCAGTCGACGATGACCGCCGCGCCGCCGATGCCGTAGCCCTCGTAGCGCACTTCTTCGTAGTTCACGCCTTCGAGCGCGCCGGTCGCCTTGTCGACGTTTTTCTTGATGGTGTCGGCCGGCATGTTGGCGGCCTTGGCCTTGTCCACCGCCAGGCGCAGACGCGGGTTCATGGCCAGATCGCCTCCGCCCTGGCGGGCTGCGACGACGATCTCGCGAATGATGCGGGTCCAGATGCGGCCCCGCTTCTCGTCCTGCCGGCCCTTGCGGTGCTGGATGTTGGCCCACTTGGAATGCCCGGCCATCTTGTCTTTCGGAAAGCTTAGGATTGGCGCGATTTTAGTGTGACGCCCTCCCCCTTAGCCTCCCGGAAGAACGCGATGACCGAGCCGCTCCTGATCGCCCAGCACGGGGATATCGCTTGCGCGTTGCTACCGGCGCTGGCCAACCGCCACGGCCTGATCACCGGCGCCACGGGCACCGGCAAGACGGTCACGCTGCAGGCACTGGCCGAAGGCTTCAGCAAGATCGGCGTGCCCGTTTTCCTGGCCGACGTGAAGGGCGACCTCACGGGCATCGCACTGACCGGCAGCATGGGCGAGAAGATGGCCAAGGTGCTGCAGGAACGCGGCCTGGAGATTCCAACGCCCTTCGCCTGCCCGGCTACCTTGTGGGACGTGTTCGGCGAGCAGGGTCATCCCGTGCGCGCCACCGTCTCCGACATGGGGCCGCTCCTGCTCGGCCGCATGCTCGCGCTCAACGACACGCAGCAAGGCGTGATGGCGCTGGTCTTCAAGATCGCCGATGACAACGGCATGCTCTTGCTCGATCTCAAGGACCTGAGGTCGATGCTGCAGTACGTGGGCGACAACGCCAAGCAGTTCCAGACCGAGTACGGGAACATCAGCCCCGCGAGCGTGGGCGCCATCCAGCGCGGCTTGATGCAGATCGAAGAGCAGGGCGGCGACAAGTTCTTCGGCGAGCCCATGCTCGACATCGGCGACTTCATGCAGACGGTGAACGGCCAC
>NZ_JACDCU010000409.1 GCF_013817365.1 Methylibium sp.
CGCAGTTCCCGCTCGGTGTGCTCGTCCAGCTCAATCGTCTTGGCAACCCGCATCGCTCCAGCCTCCTGGGCGATTGGAGTATGCCGGCACGAATAAGTTCTAGAACATCACGCGCACTGCACTAGCTTCGATGACGCAAGCTTGTCGGCGGTCGGCTCGTCGCGCTCTGCTTTGCCCTCCGATGAAGGCTTGGCCTCAGGCTCAGTCGACACCCGTTCGAGCGAGATGCGCACCTCGTCGCTGATGCGAATGATTCGCTGTGCTTCTTCGGCGACATCCTTGTACAACTCAGCGTCTTCGGAGCGTCGAACGAGGATGCCCATTTCGTTGTTGTTAACCTGGCTGAACTCGTAGAGGTTCAGGCTGGTCACGATGCACAGCTCCTCGTTCATGTAGCACTTTGCGTGCAGGTTGCGGCAGAAGCTGGTGCGGATGAAAGTGAGCCCTCGCAGCCACTCGATCTCCTGCGGCTGCAGCTCGCTCTTGCCGTAGACGATGCGCACGTCGATCTTCAGGCGATTCTTGTCGGAAAGAAGCTCCTTCATCCGGTCGTTCAGCTTGAGGTAGGGGCTGATGAGGATGAGGCGGTCCTGAGCGTCCTTGATCAACTCCTCGAGGAAGTAGTTGGTGCCGCTCGTGTTCAGAAACTTCGCCATTCGAATCGTGTCCCGTGGTTGTTGTGGCAGCTTGCACGCCAACCTGGCGCGAGCAACGCTACCTCACCACGCATCTTGCCAAACGGAAGCTGTGGCCGAGCTCGCATCGGCTGGTCGTCTGTGTGCGAGTTGGCATGCAAGGCGTGGGCGGATGGCCATGCTCGCCTTCTACGTGGACGCCGCCGGCAGGGGAAGGGGCCGCTGGACGCGCGGCTCGCCAAGCACTCGACCAGCAGGTTGGCGTGAAGCAGTCCGGGTGACCTTCACCGCCCTGCGATACGGTCAGCTTCGCTGCGGATGACCGATGTGGGCCGGCAGCCCCGATTCGGCGCGACCATGAGCGAGCGTTCGGCGCAAGGCGACCCTCCGTCGGGACCGAGAACCGTCAACGACCGGTTCCATTGGTAGGCCGGTCGGCTCCCCCTCGAAGCTCCCGTTGACCGCTTCGGGCCGCCGCCGGCATTCGTCGACCAAAGCCGAATGTTGCAGACCAGTCAGTCTGATCCAGTCGTTCGGCCAGTGAGGTCGAAAGTCAGCAGAAGGCCGTGACCGACCGTGGAAGCCTTTGACGGGTTGGCTAAGGCCTGTTCTCGTCAAGTTCGACGCTACGGGTGAACCTGTAACAGCTCGATCGAGTCTAGACCGACTTTATTGCGCTCCGACAGACTTTATTCCCGCTGAACAACAACCGCGCCGTTCGAGCCCCTCACTCCACCGTCACGCTCTTCGCCAGGTTGCGCGGCTTGTCCACATCCGTCCCGCGCGCGCACGCCGTGTGATACGCCAGCAGCTGCAGCGGCACCACGTGCAGCAGCGGCGAGAGCGCGCCGTAATGTTCGGGCATGCGGATCACGTGCACGCCCTCGCTGCTCTCGATGCGGGTGTCGGCGTCGGCGAACACGAACAGCTCGCCGCCGCGCGCGCGCACTTCCTGCAGGTTGCTCTTGAGTTTTTCCAGCAACGTGTCGTTGGGCGCCACGGTGACCACCGGCATCGCGGCGGTCACCAGCGCGAGCGGCCCGTGCTTGAGCTCGCCGGCCGGGTAGGCCTCGGCGTGGATGTAGCTGATCTCCTTGAGCTTGAGCGCGCCTTCCAGCGCCACCGGATAGTGCAGGCCGCGGCCCAGGAAAAGTGCGTTCTCCTTGCGCGCGAACTCCTGGCTCCAGGCAATGACCTGCGGCTCCAGCGCGAGCACCGCCTGCAGCGCTGCGGGCAGGTGGCGCAGCGCCTTGAGGTGCGCCGCCTCGGCCTCGGCATCGAGGTGGCCGCGCAGCTTTGCCAGCGTGAGCGTGAGCAGGAACAGGCCGGCGAGCTGGGTGGTGAAGGCCTTGGTGGACGCCACGCCGATCTCGACGCCGGCGCGGGTGAGGTAGGCAAGCTCGCATTCGCGCACCATCGCGCTGGTGGCCACGTTGCACACCGTGAGCGTGTGCCGCATGCCCAGGCCGCGGGCGTGCTTGAGCGCGGCCAGCGTGTCGGCGGTCTCGCCGCTTTGCGTGATGGTCACGACCAGGGTGCGCGGGTTCGGCACGCTGCTGCGGTAACGGTACTCGCTGGCCACCTCGACGCTGGTCGGGATCTTCGCGATGCCCTCGAGCCAGTACTTGGCGGTGCAGCCGGCGTAATAGCTGGTGCCGCACGCCAGGATCAGCACGGAATCGATGGCGTCGAACACCGCGGCCGCCTTGGCTCCGAACAGCTCGGGCACGATGCCCTGCACGCCTTCGAGCGTGTCGCCGATCGCACGCGGCTGCTCGAAGATTTCCTTTTGCATGTAGTGCCGATACGGACCGAGCTCGGCCGCGCCAGTATGGGCGAGCACGGTGCGCACCTCACGCTCGACCCTTTTGTGGCGGCCCGTGGCGTCACGCGCGACGATCCAGTGGCGGCCGGGCTGCAGATCGACCACGTCGCCCTCTTCCAGGTAGACGATCTGGTCGGTCACGCCGGCCAGTGCCATCGCATCGGAGGCAAGGAACATCTCGCCGCCCTGCGTGCCGATGCCCAACACCAGCGGCGAACCTTCGCGCGCGCCCACCACGCGCTGCGGCTCGTCGCGGCAAAACACCGCGATGGCATAGGCGCCGCGCAGACGCAGGGTGGCCTGCTGCACGGCCTCGAACAAGTCGGCCTCGTAGAGCGAATCGACGAGATGGGCGATGACCTCGGTGTCGGTCTGGCTCGTGAACACGTAGCCGCGCGCCTGCAGTTCGGCGCGCAGTTCGTCGTGGTTCTCGATGATCCCGTTGTGCACGAGGGCGATGCGGCCCGGGCGCTGGGCATCGGCCAGGGCGCCGGCGCCGCTCGAGGGCCCGGTAGAGAAGTGCGGATGGGCGTTGTGCAGCGCCGGTGCGCCGTGCGTCGCCCAGCGGGTGTGCGCGATGCCGGTCGTCCCTTCCACGTTGTCGGCCCGCACCTGGGCATCGAGTTCGGCGACGCGCGCAGTGCTGCGGCTTCGCCTGAGCGCCCCGTGCTGGTACACGGCCACGCCGCAGGAGTCATAGCCGCGGTACTCCAGACGCCGGAGTCCCTCGACCAGCACCCCGACGATGTTGCGCGCCCCGACCGCGCCTACGATTCCACACATGGTTCGTTTCCCAATTTGCAGTTCTGACAAAGCCGGATGCTAGGGAACTAGTCTCGGAATGAGCTTCCACTAAACTTGTCGTAATGAAACAATACGTCCCGAATGAACAGTCATGGATTCTTCTTTCATGAATGTGGCTTTCGTTAATTATTCGTCTCAATGATCAACGGCCTGGACAGTCTCGATATACGCCTGCTCGTTCAACTGCAGCGCGACGCATCTCTGTCGAACCTGGCGCTGGCCGAAGCAGTGAAGGTCTCGCCGGCCACCGCGCACCGACGCGTGAGCCGCTTGCGCTCACTGGGGTTCATCGAACGCGTGGTCGCACTCCTGTCACCGCAGCGGCTCGCCGACGCCGGCGTGCCGGTACTGCAGGCGCTGCTAGAAGTCACGCTCGACGTGCAGGCCGCAGAAAAGCTCGACGCTTTCGAGGTGCGCGCCCTGGCCGACACGGCCGTGCAGCAGTGCTGGCGCGTATCGCCCGGGCCCGACTTCATGCTGGTCGTGGCGG
>NZ_JACDCU010000410.1 GCF_013817365.1 Methylibium sp.
CCACGGCCAGCCCCGCGAGGTCGCTCACCTCGAAGAAGCGCCGCCAGTTGATCTGATCGGCCGCACAGCGCCACCAGGCAAGGCGGTAGTGCTGGCGTTCGAGCAGTGCGTGCAGGCGGCGGCGGCCCTCCTCGGTTTGCGTCGAGTGGCGCGCGAGCAAGGCGTCGATGTGGGCGCGGCCGGCGTCGGTTGCGGCGACTGCGGCCAGGGCGGCGCAAGCGGCTTGCCAGCGCGCGACGTTGTCGGCGTCCGGTTCGGGCAGGACGCCTTCGAAGCGCTCGGCGAGCGACTGCAGGGTTGGCTCCTCTCCCCTCTGCGGAGAGGTTGGGTGAGGAGGCAATGCACGGAGCACGTCGACATGCGAAGTCGGCGCAATCGGAAAGCGGTGGTCGTGATACGCGCACCAGAAGCGCCCGCACTCCGCATCGAAGCGCAGCTGCAGATCGCCCTGGGTCAGCGTCTCGCCATACGGCTCGCCGAGATAAGGCGCGAGCAGCTTGCCGTGCAGCGCCAGGTCGTCCGGTTCCCAGTCGATGTCGAACCATTGCGCGTAAGGGCTGGCACGGCCCCACTCGAGCACGTCCTGCCACCACGCGTTCTCGCGGCCGGCGACACCCATGTGGTTGGGAACGATGTCGGCCACCAGGCCCATGCCCCGTTCGCGCAAGCGCGCCATCAGGCGGCGCAGCGCGGGGCGCCCGCCGATCTCGGGGTCGATGCGGGTCGGGTCGACCACGTCGTAGCCGTGCTTGGAGCCGACGCGCGAGGTGGTCAGCGGCGACGTGTACACATGGCTGATGCCGAGCCGGTGGAGGTAGTCGACCCAGTGCGCCGCATCGTCGAGCGTGAAGCCGGCGTGGAGTTGCAGCCGCGCTGTGGCGCGCGGCGCGGCAGCCGTGGAATCGCCGGGCACTGCAGACGGCGCCGGCCCTTCGCGCGCCTGCGTCACGGCGGCGAGCCTCGCCTCGACCTCCGGCTCGTCGAGCAGGCGATCCACCGGCACGCTCAGGCGCTGCAGCCAGTTGGGATGCACGGCAGTGGTGCCGGGCAGATTGGGCTGCTCGACCAAGCCGAGCGCGTCTTCCAGCGGCACGATGACCAACGGCGCCGGGCTCATCGCCACGAAACCGAGCACCGCAGCGACAGGGGGCTCCCCGATCGGCGGCTGGGTGGCGCGGGCATCGACGCATCCCGCATCAGCCAGGGCTTGCCACAGCGCGGCGCGGTCGCGGCCGCGTTGCGCACGCTCCTCTTCTTCGCTCACGCCGTGCGGCAACAGCCCGAGTTGCGTGCGCCAGTCGATGTCGCGGCCCTGCCACCAGCCGGCGATGGGCGGCAGGTCGTGCGTGGTGCTGAGCGCCACGGCGTCCTCGCCCCATCGCTCGGGCGGAACGAAGCGCTCGCCTTCGCGCTGGAACCACAGCACGCGCATGCCCAGCACGCCGCTTGCGGCCAGACGCGCCGGGAACTCGGCCGGCACGGTGCCGAGGTCTTCGCCGATGACGACGGCGCGCTCGCGCCAGGATTCGAGCGCCACCAGCCGCAGCAGATCCTCGATCGGCAGGCGCAGGTAGGCGCCCTCGGTGGCGGGCCTGCCGTGCGGCACCAGCCACAGACGCCACAGGCCGAGCACGTGGTCGATGCGCACGCCGCCGGCATGGCGAAAGGCCGCACGCAGCATCTCGATCCAGGCACGGTAGCCGTGCCGCGCCATCGCGCGCGGCGAGAACGCGGCCAGGCCCCAGGACTGGCCATGCACGTTGATCACGTCGGGCGGCGCGCCGACCGACAGGCCGTTCAGCATTTCGCTCTGCCGGCTCCAGCTCTGGCTACCCTCGCCGTCGGCGCCGACCGCCAGGTCTGCGATCAGGCCGATCGGCATGCCGGCCGCGCGGGCGCGGGCCTGCGCGCCGGCGAGACCGGTTGCGGCCGCCCACTGCAGGAAGGCGTGGAAACTGACTTCCTCGGCATGCGCTTCGGAGTAGGACCGCACGGCCGGTGAGCGGGGGTCGCGAAATTCGGACGGCCAGGATCGCCAGCCGCCTCCGCCGTTGCCATTGCCGTTGCCGCCGCCTTTGCCATCGCCATCGCCATCGCCATCGCCATCGCCATCGCCATCGCCGGCGTCCGCAGTTGCCGTTGCCGGCCCGGCGCCGAAGCGCGCGTGCAGCGCTTCGAAACGGGCGTGGTCCTCGAGCGCTTCGCCGCCCTCGCGTCGGAACGCCGTAAAGGCGGCCTGAAGCGAGGTCGATTCGCGGAACGCCGCGCTGCCGAAAAGCCGGCCCAGCACGCGCAACCTGAGACGCGAGACCTCGGGCCACTCGACCCGGTCAGCGGTCTCTAAGCGGGCGAGCCGGGCATGCACGGTCTCGCCTCGGCCGCCGTCCTCGGCTTCCAGGGCTTGCAGCGCGTCGCGCAAGGCGGCTGCGCCGAAGCAAGCCGCCGGATCCACGTGCAGCACGTTGTAGAACAGCCGGCTCGACGGGCCGTAAGGGCTGTAGCGGCCGGGATCGGCGGAGAACATGGCATGCACCGGGCTGATCGCCAGCCCGGCCGCACCGTGCCGCGCTGCCGCTTCGGCGAGTTCGGCCAGCGCGGTGAAGTCGCCGAGCCCGCCGTCGCCGGGGCGGCGCAGGGAGTAGAGCTGGGCGGCCAAGGCCCAGGGACGCCGACTCGCGGTCGCTGCCGAGCCGGCAGCCGCCGCCGCGCGGGTGTTGCCGCCAGCGGGCTCGGCAGCCGCAGATGCAACCGCAACCGCAGTCGCAGTCGCAGTCGCAGATGCAGTCGCAGATGCAAATGCAGGTGCAACATCGTCTTCAGCCGCCACGCCCCGCGGCTCTGCCGCATGGCGTCCGGCCATCGCATCGGCCACGCCGTAGCAGCGCAGCGGTGCGACGGCCACCGTCACGCTCAGCGGCCCGACTGTCAAACGGTGATAGCCGATCCGGTCGATGGCCGGCACACAGGCAAGCGCTGCGGGTGCGCCATCGGTGCCGTGCACAGCGGCGTCGGTGGCCTGTGCCGCGGCGGCGATGTGGCCTTCCACCACGCCGCCGGCTTCCAGCTCGACGCAATAAGGCTGCCCGACCCATTGCGCCGCCCAGCGCCCCAGCGAGACGGGCTCGCCCATGCTCGCCACCAGCAAAGGCGGCGCCTCGGCGCTGTCGTGCTCGGCCCGCAGCCATGCGCAACTCTGCGCCTGCTCCTCGGCGCTCTCATTCGGCAGGTCGAGCGCCTCGAGCACCGCGTGCAAGGTTTGCGGTGCGACCGTGCGGGGCGCGCCATGGGCATCGGTCCAATCGACCGCAATGCCGGCGGCGGAGGCCAGTTCGTGCAGGCGGGCGAGATCGCTCCCGGCGTCGCTCATGACGCCTCGGTCGCCGCTGTCGCAGCCGGCCTGAGCCACACGGCGATGCTGCGCGCCGGCAAGCGCTTGCGAGCCTGAGGCTGGCCGGCGGCGGCGGTCTCGAACAGCAGGTCGCCGAGTGCCGATCGCGGGGCGCCATCGACGCTCTCCTTGTCCTTTTCGACGGCCGGCGTCGCTTCGTCGCCAACGCCGCCCTGCGCTGCCAGATCGACCGGCTCGGCACCGAGATTGAGCCGGATCGTCAGCTCCGCGCCGTCGCCCATGCGCCAGCGCGCCTGCACCGCCGCTCCGCCGATCGCCTGCGCCCCGAGGCTGCGAGCGCCCGCCAGCCGCGGCACGATGTGTGCGTGGCGCAGCGCGAGCAGCGCGAGCACCCGCTCGCGC
>NZ_JACDCU010000411.1 GCF_013817365.1 Methylibium sp.
CGTTCATGCGCACGGGCCGGCCGTGGCCTGCTCCAGCCAACGGAGCCTGCGCAGCGCCTGGTCGCGCGAGGCGCCGCATATCTCGGCCGAGGGCCTGAGGCTGCGGCAGACGGCGGGACGACGCGGCTCGCCGAAGAGCTTGCAACGGTTGGCGTCGTCGAGCTGAACGCAGCGCACGAACGCCGGCTTGCCGCCGGGCATTGCCGGGATGGGGCTGGAGATCGAAGGCGCGATGCAACAAGCGCCGCAACCCGAGCGGCAGTTCATGTCGCCCTTGTCGGCAACCATGCCTGCGGTGTGAAGGGCGTCCGTGGTGCCAAGATCGCCGGTGCGGCGCAGCAGGGGGCGCAGGGCATGGCGGGGATTCATGCCCGGCATTGTCGGTCGGGGAGTCCGGGCGCATCCGCCGACACCCGCTTGGCGAGGGGCGACGGTGGCCCCATAGCCGATATGAAAGGACCGGAGCTTCGCTGCCGGCTGCCTTGCTTAAAATTACGGCTTCGCCCCGCTACAGGACGAAGCATGCCGGGCCATCGGGCCGGGCGAGAAGGTTTGCCATGTTCTATCCCCAGGAATTCGACCTCATCGTCGTCGGCGGCGGCCATGCCGGCACCGAGGCGGCGCTGGCTGCCGCCCGCATGGGCTGCGCGACCTTGCTGTTGACGCACAACATCGAGACGCTCGGCCAGATGAGTTGCAACCCGTCGATCGGCGGGATCGGAAAAGGCCACCTCGTCAAGGAGATCGACGCCCTGGGGGGCGCCATGGCGCTGGCGACCGATGAAGCGGGTATTCACTTTCGCATTTTGAACGGCTCCAAGGGCCCGGCGGTGCGAGCCACGCGCGCGCAGGCCGATCGCATTTTGTACAAGGCGGCGATCCGGCGGCGGCTCGAGAATCAGCCGAACCTGTGGTTGTTTCAGCAGGCGGTGGACGATCTGATCGTGGAAGGCGACAGGGTGTCAGGTGCCATCACGCAAGTGGGCATTCGCTTCCGTGGAAAGGCCGTGGTGCTCACGGCGGGCACTTTCCTCGACGGGAAGATCCACGTCGGCCTGCAGAACTACAGCGCCGGGCGTGCCGGTGATCCTCCCGCATTGAGCCTGTCGGCGCGTCTCAAGGAACTCGCGCTGCCGCAAGGTCGCCTGAAGACCGGTACGCCGCCTCGGCTCGATGGACGCACGATCGACTTCGACCGACTCACCGAGCAGCCGGGCGACGGTGCGGCGCCGGCGGCTGGAACGGTGTGTGATCGGGTGCCGGTGTTCAGCTTCATGGGCAGCGCGGAGCTTCACCCGCGGCAGATCTCCTGCTGGATCACGCAAACGAACGAGCGGACTCACGAGATCATCCGCAGCGGGTTTGCGCGCAGCCCCATGTTCACTGGAGGGATCGCCGGTGTCGGGCCGCGGTACTGCCCCAGCATCGAAGACAAGGTGAACCGCTTTGCCGACAAAGGCAGCCACCAAATCTTTCTCGAACCGGAAGGGCTCACGACGAACGAGTTCTATCCCAACGGGATTTCCACGTCGTTGCCGTTCGACGTTCAGCTCGAGGCGGTCCATTCGATGTTGGGTTTGGAGCGGGCGCACATCCTGCGGCCCGGGTACGCGATCGAGTACGACTACTTCGATCCTCGAGCCCTGCGCGCCAGCCTAGAGACGAAGGCCATTCGTGGCCTGTTCTTCGCGGGGCAGATCAATGGAACCACGGGGTACGAAGAAGCTGCGGCGCAAGGGCTGCATGCGGGCATCAACGCCGCGCTTCAGGCTCGTGACCAGCCTGCTTGGGTGCCGACCCGAAGCCAAGCCTACCTCGGTGTGCTTGTCGACGATCTGATCACCAAGGGGGTGACGGAGCCTTACCGGATGTTCACCAGCCGAGCCGAGTTTCGACTGCAGCTTCGCGAAGACAACGCCGACGCTCGCCTGACCGACGCAGGACGGGCACTCGGTCTGATCGACGATCTTCGGTGGGGTGCCTTCAATCGCAAGCGCGATGCTGTTTCACGTGAAACACAGCGTCTTCGATCGACGTGGGTGAACCCCACCTTATTGGTGGCATCCGAGGCAGAACGGCTGTTGGGCAAAGCCCTGGAGCATGAACATTCTCTGCTCGATCTCTTGCGCCGGCCCGGCACCGACTTCGACACGCTCACACAGGTGAGTCGCGCAGCGCGCCCCGACGCGGCTGCTCCGAATCGCGGTGCGTTGCGCGCTGAGCTTGGCGTGCCCCTCGCCGATGCGGTCATCGAGCAGGTGGAGGTCACGACGAAGTACGCCGGCTACATCGACAAGCAGAACGAGGAAATTGGCCGTTCAGTGCAACACGAAGAACTGCGCTTGCCCGCGCGGCTCGACTACCGGGAAATCAACGCCCTGAGCCATGAAGTTCGGCACATCCTGCAGACCCATCGACCGGAAACGCTAGGCCAAGCAGCACGAATGGCCGGCGTCACGCCAGCGGCGATCTCGCTACTGCTGATTCACCTGAAAAAGGGACGCCTCCAGGGGTTTCCGGCGGGCCAGCAGGCGGGTGTGGATGCTGCAGCATGACACCCGCGACGGAAAACGGACTGGCGGCGACATTCAGAGACGGACTTGTTGCGCTGCAACTCGAACTGGACGCTGCGCAGCAAAGTCTTTTGCTTCGACATCTTGCATTGATCGAGCGATGGAACCGTGTCTACAACCTCACTGCCGTACGCGAGCCATCGCAGATGCTCACCCAGCACTTGCTTGATAGCTTGGCGACAGTGCGGCCGTTGCGGCAGATGCTTGCAAACAACCATTGGCAGGGTGAGTTTTCGCTGCTCGATGTCGGCAGCGGCGCCGGGCTGCCGGGCGTCTCTATCGCGGTGGCTTGCCCGGAGTGGTCGATGACGTGCGTGGATGCCGTTGGCAAGAAAGCCGCGTTCATTCGGCAGACTGGTGCGGAACTGGGTTTGCGCAATTTGGCGGTGACGCATTCGCGCGTGGAGGCGCTTGCGCCCAAGCCCTGGCAGGTGATCATTTCCCGCGCCTTCGCTTCGCTAGGTGGTTTTACGAGTCTGACGGCGCCACTGTTGGCACCGAACGGCGTCTGGCTGGCGATGAAGGGCCAGGTGCCGAACGACGAAATCGAGCAACTGCCGAAGGACGTAGAGGTGTTTCACGTGGAACCACTGAAGATTCCGCGCCTGGACGCGGAGCGCTGCATCGTTTGGATGCGCAAGCGCAGCAACATGCAGCCGCCCGCATAGCGCTTGGGTTAATGATCCGCTGGGGCTGTCTGAGCGCTCGGCGGGATGGAAGTGGGGTGAAAAGCGCCGTGTCGCCACCTGCTTGACGAAACGAGCATTCAAACCAGAAAATACAACCAGACAAAACTTCTGGTTTGATCGCCTCAATGAGCTCCTTCGTCGGCGCCTTCGAAGCCAAGACGCACCTGTCGGCGCTGCTGGAACGCGTTGAGCGCGGCGAAGAGATCGTCATCACCCGTCATGGTCGCCCGGTGGCACGGCTGGTTCCGCCGGTGTCGGCTGGCTTGGGCGCCGAAGGCTTGATCGAGCAACTCAGGCTGTTCAGGCGCGTTCACCCGATGGGCGCTTTGAGTTGGCGCCAGCTGCGAGACGAAGGCCGTGGCCGGTGAGCTCTTTCGTGCTCGATACGTCGGCGGCCCTCAGCTGGTGTTTCGCGGACGAGCACGAGTCGTTCAGCGAGCGACTGC